>QEUW01000654.1 GCA_003577005.1 Chloroflexota bacterium
ACGCTCAGCGGCGAGCCGGTGATCTGCACGCACCTCTACGGTCCCGCTTGATCCGAACCCGCTTGCCGATCCGAAATGCAGGCCGCGTCACGATGACGGCGCGGCCTGTTGCGCTCACCCCCGCATAACCGGCAGTTCCATGAACGCGCCGTACGGCTGCGCAGCGCGGATTCCGCATAACAACGCGTTATGCTGGCCGTAGTTGCGCATCAGGCGAATACCTCTGGCCCAGGCGAATCGCCGGGTCAACTCATCCACGACATGCCAGCTATTGTCATAGCTGCCATCTTCAACAAAGATGACCTTCATAGGTTTGGGCCAGCGTCAGCAGCGTCACGGCGAGCTGTTCGGTGGGCTGCACGAGACTTTGGGCACTGTTGTAAACAGGAATCACAACGGAGATGGAAGTTATGGCGGTTGATCCAAAGAATTGGCGATTCGATAACACATGGCTGGGGTACCTCCGGCCTTACCCATTAGCGCACGCGGTAGATACGGACAATCGGGCCAGTGCGCTGCTGTTGGTCGAGAAAACGCGCGTGCGCCAGGCCGGTTCGATCATCGATCTTGCTGAGGCACTCATCGCTCCCGAAGGGGGAGAAGATTTCGACCAATTCCCATTGGCTACGTTGTTTTTCGCTAAGCACCGGAAAATCAATTGTGGCTTGCGATTCAGGATTTTTGGGACCGTAACAATATTCCGTTTCGATCACGTACTGGATCGCATTACTGGCGATCATCTCTTGAAGTAGGTCATGACTGGCTGTGGTTGCCCGGAATTCCGGCCCATAGAGATCGTAGACGGGACCCGGACGCCGGTCGGCGGGTTGGTCCAACCACCACTGCCACGACTTCAGTTTGGTGGCTCCAAGCTGTATTGCGCGAGTGATGCTGGTCTCATCCCGCCGCAGCGGCACGGAATAGGCAAGTGGCGAGCCGATCAGGATCGGAGTGTTGGGTGCGATCTGCTGCTCAATATACTGCTTGGCCTGCAGTCGGGTATCGGTGTGCTCGAAGATGTCCACAACCTTCAATGTGAATAGCCCTTCGAGCATCAGAAGGAGTGCCGCAGCGCCGACGAGAACCGCACGCCACACTCCCCTGCTGCTCAACCCGATCAGCCAATCAATTCCGATGGCGCTCAGCAGGGCCATCGGAATCAACCAGGGTGTCCAGAAGAAGACTTTATAGTTGACGCTGATCACGCGCCCAATCATAATGAACAGCGCCATGAAGGCTGCGACCACGATCCAATAGGGGATGGTGAGTTTCCAACGGCGAAACGCGACCAGCCCTAACAAGGACATAGGGACCATCCAACGCCAGGCATAGAGGGTCATGTCTTTGATCTGCGCCCAGATGATTTTGAGTTGTCCCGTCAACGAGCTTTCGTAGGGCGAATAGGCATAGCCAAACATGCGGTTGATCTCGTATCGCAAATCGTCCGGATAGATGAAGCCCAGCGGATTCAGCAGTAAGTTCCCCGCGATCACACCCAACGCTGCCCACAACACACCTGGATGCAGCACCACCCGTTTGAGGAACTGCCAACGCCCAGATGATCCTGTTTCCTCCCAGACGATGCCGATATGCGCGACCACCAGCCCGGCAGCGATGGATACCGCGCTAAACTTGCTCAACATGACCAACGCCAGCACGATCCCGGTTCCGAAATAGTCTCGCTTGCGGCGGTGCTGCCACAGGCGCATCACCATCCACATGAACAAGGCTGCGCTGAACGTGACGAGGCCATCGGGCAGAGCAAACACCGAGTTGATCAGAAAGAACCCATTGATCGCAAGCACAAGTGCTGCAAGCAGGCCAATGCGGGGATGAATGGCGCGCCCAGCCAGCCCGACGAACAGCACGGCCAGCGTCGTCAAGCAGGCCATCATCAGACGCGTGAACCAGACAAAGCGATCATAGTCTCTGAAATACAGATCGCGAAATTGCGCGAGGCTTCGCACGTTTCCGGCCAACAGCTCACTGCCCAATAATCCCATAACCGCTGCGCCATCTACATATGCGATCAGCGAGCGATGATAGCGCACGTGACGTTTGGGTAGCTCACCCTCTGTTAGGCGAAGAGCTGTGGAGAGGTCACTGTTTTCATCTCCCACTTGAAGGCCCGGCAATCCATGATCGAGGGTGATCAGGCGTAAACCAAAGGTGATGAGCAAAATGCAACAGAGCAACGCCCAAAACAAGCGGATTTTTCCCACTGGCATAGAATGTCCCTTTGTCGAGATGATTGGGGTTGTTGGCAGCATAGTATCTTTTACAACACAATCACTTTCCAAAAGAATACTGTATCCCTAAAAGGAACACAAAGCGTTGTGCAGCACCACGGCAGCGGCTTCGGGCTGCTTGCTGGTGTGCAGAGAGCCGAAGGCATAGCTACCATAGGTATCCACCACCGTGTGTAGATAGACCTTGCCCACGCCCTTCAGCGTGCCCACCAAGAAGGTGTCCACGCACAGCAGCTCACCGGGCCGACTGCTCTCCACATGCCGCTCGCGAAAACAGGGGGTTGGCTGTCTCGATCCAGGCCACCTGTTCCGGTGTCAATTCGACCTCGTGCTGGCATGCCTGACTTTCCAGTTTCAGCCGCCGCGCGTAGCGACTGCCCAGTTCATGGTTGTTCAAGCTGGCCTGGATCGTCGGGGCACTGACGCTCACCCCGTCCAGTTGCAGCCGCGGGTCGGATTGGCCGGAATACGCTCGACCATTTCCGGGGGTGTCGTTTGCGGGTGCGTCTTGTGGATGGGCGGCAGGTCCTTCAGCCCCTCGATGCCGTGCGTCTGAAAGCGCCGCTTAGACTCGTAGAACTGCGTCCGCGACACCCCGCGCTGGCGACAGGCTTCCCGCACGTTCCCCAGCCGCTCGGCCAGCTCCAAGACACTCAACCGGTGACGAGCCGGTTTGTCTTCTGCGTTCATGATCACGTCTCTCCTGGGGTTCTACCCTACAATTGTTCGGAGAGAAG
>QEUW01000655.1 GCA_003577005.1 Chloroflexota bacterium
ACAACCGTGTGCCAGGTTTAGGCGGTCTGTTTGAATCACCACCCCACCCGGAGGTAACGGTCGATACAGACCGCTATACACCGGCCGAAGCCGCAACCATGGTGATAGACGAATTGGCTGCGTTGGTCAACCAGCCAGACGGATGAGCAATCCGGTAGCGGAATCTCGCAATTCTGTACAATCACGGGCTACAAAGAGGTATCCTATGTATGCTGAGACGATTCAAGAATATCGCGCCCACCTGCAAGATGAACTGGATGGCGCCATGCTCTACCAGGCCCTGGCTGAGGTAGAAAAAGACCCTAAGCTTGCCGAGGTCTATCGACGGCTGGCGGCGGTCGAGCGGCAGCACGCCGAAGTGTGGAAGGAACGGCTTGAGCGCAACGGCCTTCCGGTGCCTACACACCAGCCCTCCTGGCGGACCCGCACCCTGATCTGGCTGGCAAAACGGTTGGGTGTGGGTGCTGTCTTGCCCAGCATTACGACACTAGAGCAGATTGACGCACACAAGTACCGTATTGGTGGCGACGGTGCGACTATGGCCGCTGATGAGCGTTCGCACGCCCGGCTGTTGCGTCACATCACCCAGCCACTGCAAGGGGGGTTGGAAGGTGGCGCATTGGCGCAGATCGAAGGGCGTCACCGGGCCGGCGGCGGTAACGCCCTACGGGCAGCGGTGCTTGGCGCTAACGACGGCCTGGTCTCAAATTTGAGTCTGGTCATGGGTGTGGCCGGCGCAGCACTGCCGAGTGGCACGATTCTGATTACGGGTCTGGCGGGGCTGCTGGCCGGCGCCGGTTCGATGGCGTTGGGCGAGTGGCTCTCGGTTCAGAGTTCGCGCGAACTCTATCAACGCCAGCTCGCCATCGAGGAGGCCGAAATCGCCAGCAACCCGGACGAGGAAGCCGAAGAGTTAGCCTTGATCTATCAAGCCCGGGGGCTGGACGAAGAACAAGCGCGCGCCATCGCCACCCAGATTCTACAAGATGAGGCGAATGCGCTCCAGACGCTCGCCCGCGAGGAACTGGGCATCGACCCACAAGAGCTAGGCGGGTCGGCCTGGGAAGCTGCGCTGACCTCGTTTCTACTTTTTGCGGTTGGCGCTATCATCCCGGTTGTTTCCTTTATCTTTCTCAGTGGAACGGCTGCCATTGTCGCCAGTGTTTTACTCAGCACGGCCGGGTTGTTTGCCATCGGTGCTGGGATCACCCTTTTCACTGGTCGTAGTATCCTATCTTCTGGCACGCGACAGGTGCTCTTTGGTCTGGCTGCGGCAGCGCTTACCTTTCTCGTTGGCCGGCTTATCGGCGTCAATCTGGGCGGATAGCCGATGGCAAACCGGCACCGCTGCGCCTCGACGCTCACAGCCATTGTGTTGCCGCTGTTGCCAAACAGCAGCTTTGGCCCAGCTCCTTTCGACGTGCTCAATCCGTACCGGATCTGGCTCATGGTGGTCTTTATCTCGGGCATCAGCTTTCTCGGTTATGTATTGATGAAGCTGGTAGATATGCGCCGCGGTATTGGCATCACCGGGCTGCTGGGTGGGATGGTATCGAGCATAGCCGTGACGCTCAGCTTTGCCGGACGCAGCCGGGGCCATGCTACGCTTGCCAAGGCCTTTGCGCTGGCAATTCTCCTGGCCTGGACGGTTATGTTCATGCGCGTGCTGACCTGGACCTTTGCTTTCAACCGGGCGCTGCTGGCTGCGGTCTGGCCCCCTCTGGTGGCGGCCACGCTCGCGGCATTTGGCTATGCCGGTTACCTTTATCTGGCCCAACACTCCGATGAACACGACAGTGGTGCGCTTGCCAACCCTTTTAGCCTGGGGCCGGTCCTCCAGTTTGGTCTGCTTTACGCTGCAATTCTCCTCATATCGCGGACAGCAGAACTCTACTTTGGCCACTACGGGTTATACATTTCGAGCGCCCGGGCCGGGTTGGCTGACGTTGATGCCATCACGCTCTCGATGGCCGAGTTGAGCGCCGCGCCGGATGGTGTTCCCCTGGCTGTGGCGGCACGGGCGATTTTGCTGGCTATCCTTACCAATACGTTGGTCAAAGCCGGGATCGTGCTGGTCACCGGGTCACGCACGCTGCGACAAGCGCTGATCCCCAGTGTGCTGTTGATTGTGGCCGCCGGCGCCGGTATCGCCTGGATTACAATCTGAACATGCCATGATCGAGCAATTTGCCGCGCTTTCACCCATCATTCAAGCCCTGCTCGCCACGCTCTTTACCTGGGGCGTGACAGCAGCAGGGGCGGCGTTGGTATTTGTCACACGCAAAATCGACCAGCGGCTGTTGGATGGCATGTTAGGCTTCGCCGCCGGGGTGATGTTGGCGGCGAGTTACTGGTCACTGCTGGCGCCATCCATCGATATGGCCACCGAAGTAGGTATGCTACCCTGGCTGCCGGCTGCAGCCGGCTTTCTGTTAGGCGCCGGCTGTCTGGCGCTGGTCGATCGGGTGTTGCCTCATCTACACATCGGCGCCCCGCTGGCCGAGCAGGAAGGGTCGCCGACAACCTGGCGGCGCTCGGTCTTGCTCGTGCTGGCGATCACGTTGCACAACATCCCTGAAGGGCTGGCAGTGGGGGTCGCTTTTGGCGCAGTAGACCAGGGGATCGGGACAGCGACTCTAGCCAGCGCAGTGGCGCTGGCGATTGGGATCGGGCTGCAAAACTTCCCCGAAGGGGTGGCGGTGGCTATGCCCTTGCGCCGGGAAGGGATGTCCCCCATCAAAAGTTTTTGGTATGGCCAGTTGTCTGCGGTGGTGGAACCGGTGGCAGGGGTCATTGGTGCGGCTGCGGTGCTTCTGGCGCGACCGCTGTTACCCTATGCCCTGAGCTTTGCAGCCGGGGCTATGGTCTTTGTGGTGATCGAAGAGGTGATCCCCGAAGCGCACCGGAGCGGTCATGGCGACCTGGCTACGCTCAGCGCCATTC
>QEUW01000656.1 GCA_003577005.1 Chloroflexota bacterium
AGCATGGGTTGTACGACGGTCGCGGGAATCAGATGCTGCTGCAAGACCATGCCCAACAACAGCAGGGCGAACTCGCCGCCGTGCCCCAACGCTATGCCCGTGCGCCAGGCATCGAGGGCGGACAGGAGCGTCGCCCGCAAGGCCAGCGTATTGAGCAGGATCTTGACCGGTACCAGCACTGCCAGCCACGCCAGCACCGCCAGCACCGCCAGCGGTGCCGAAAGAATCTGCGCTGCGTCCAGTTGCAGGCCGATGGTCACGAAGAACACGCCCGACAACACATCGCGAAACGGCCTGAGGTGGCTTTCCATGTGGTGCCGGAAGTCGCTCTCGCCCAGCACCATCCCGGCGAGGAAGGCCCCTAGGGCGGCGGATACGCCGACCGCGTGCGCAGCGGCGGCGGCAGCCACCACCACGCACAAGGAGACGAGCACGAACGATTCCTCGTGGCCCCGCCGCGCCACCCAGCCCAGCAGGCCATGCAACAGACGGCGCGAGGCGAGGGCCGCTGCCGCGAACAGCAGCAGCACACCGAATACTTCGAGCAGCACATGCTCGATCTTCGGCGACTCGCCGCGCGCCCAGATCGCCAGCAAGGCCAACAGGGGCACGCTGGCCAGATCCTGAAAGACCAGCACGGCGATGGCGCTGCGGCCATGGCGTGTGGTGAGTTCACCCTGGTCGGCCAACTGCCGGCTGACCAGCGCCGTGGAAGACATGGCCGCCGCAGCGCCGAGCAGCGCAGCGCTCTGAGCTGGCTGCCCCAACCCCATCAGCATCAGGGTCAGAGGTGCGGCCATAACGACCATCTGCAAACTGCCAGCCACCAGTACGGTCTTGCGAGTGAGCCAAAAGTGCCCGAGGGAGAATTCCAGTCCGACCATGAACAGCAGCAGCGCCACTCCCAGCTCGGACAGAAAATCAAGCGCTTCTCCCGGCGCGATCACGCCGGTGACTGAGGGGCCCAGTAAGGCGCCGGCGGCGAGGTAACCCAGCAAGGCGGGCACTCTGAGCGCAGCCGTCACCACAGCCGCCAGACTGCACGCCGCCAGCAGACTCAGCGTAACGCCCAGCAGGCCCTGCATCGGTCAGCGCCCAAGCTGTGCCGATACCCAGCGCACGATGTCCTGCACGCCCATGGCGCCGGCCTGACGCCCGATCTCCCGCCCACCCTGGAACAGGGCGAGCGTCGGAATGCTGCGGATGCCGAACTGCGCGGCCAGGTGGGGTTCTGCCTCGGTATTGACCTTGGCCAGCCTGACCCTGGGTTCGAGCTGGCGCGCCGCTTGCTGGAACTGCGGGGCCATCATCTTGCACGGCCCGCACCAAGGTGCCCAGAAATCGACCAACAGTGGCAGGTCGCTGCGCTCCACGTGGCGCGAGAACGTCGCCGTGGTCAACTCGATGGGTTCGCCCGTGAACAAGGGCTGCTGGCAGCGGCCGCAGTTGGGATGTTCCGCTGCTGGCAGCGGCCGCAGTTGGGATGTTCCGATAGCTTCGCAGTCGGTACGCGGTTGATGGACTGGCAATGCGGACAGACGAGGTGAAGATCATTCTTCATGGTTCGCCTCCTTGGACCACAGTGAGGCTGCCGCGCTTCGGGTCACAGACAATGCCGACCAATCAACGCCTTGGAGCCAATCGTTCCCGTCTTTGCTTACTCCGGCCTCTTCCAAATGAGCAGCGATAAACGCTTCGGCCTGCATCAGCCACCTTTGGACAGTATCTTCCTTACTAGGAATCAGCAGGATTTCAGAGACGCTGCTGGCATCCAGCCCGTCCACACGGAGAAGCAGAAAAATGCGCCGCCACAAACGCGGCATGTCCTTCAGCAGGTCGAATGCAAAAGCGAACTCGCTCGACCGATCAACTAGCTCCTCCTGTTCCGCGATCGTTGCGGCATCGGGATGCTGACTGTCAGCGATAATATCGGCCAGCCTGAGTGTGTCATCGGGCTGATAAAATTCGAAGACTTCCTCTTCCACCATGGCCTCGGCGACGTCCTGGGCATCCGCTTCGACCGGCGCGTCCAGAGAAACGAATTCGCCAAATTGCCGGCTGCTTGCCACTTCGTTATCCAGGACGGCGAACAGATGCTTCAAAAGACCGGTGTAAGCCTCTTTTTCCCCCGGCACGGATTGCCATTCCACCTCAGCTCGGACAATCGCTTCATCCACCACGTCGCGCAGCGTCGGATAATCGCGCGGTAAATCGCCGACGGCACGCAGATAAGCCAGCTCACGCCTTGCGACAGCCTCAAGTTTCGACAGTAGAGGCATTCGGGTCGCCTCGGCCTCATGGGCGGCTGACGCGGGTTTTGCGGCAATCCGCACCTTGAGCTCGCGCAAGCGCTCGCGTCGTGCTTTGCGCTTGATTTGATCCTGAGCATGCAGTCGGTCAAAATGCTTCTTGGCCTGACGGAACAACGACTGTGCGAGCATCTGCGCGAGGGGCGTCAGCTCGTCATGTGATGCAGTAACGCTGACAATCTTTTTGCCGGGCAGGTGCATATAGCCACTGGCCAGAAATTGCCGCTTGATCTTGTCGCGATCAAGGACGATTTGAAGTCGCACTGAATCTTTAGTGTGTTTGTCGAGCAATGGCTTGAGGTCGCGCTCGACCGCATTTCCCAAAGCTCTCTGCCAAGGTTCATGAAACTCTTTGTCGATAGCTCGATAGCCATATTGCATCTGCATGTATGACTCCTTCGATGTCATTTCTATGGAGGTATGAATCGAGGATGCTCATATCCATAGAATTTAGTTTGACCCGCTCTTATCCCTGGCGCGTTTTGCGAAGACGCCAACTCAAGAACAAAAGCGTGACACCATAGACTGCCGCATAGAAGCCCAACAGCCAGCCTGCGGCCAGGAATGACTCGACCGGACGGGAAAAAAATATCCACAAGACGATAGCGCCAAGGACAATCGAGAGCAGTCCACTGAAGGCAAGCCAGATTTCACCCTTGATTTCTTGACGCAGCCGAACGGCGGCGGATATCTCCAGCACACCGGTGAAAATCGCCCAGAAGCCCACGCTAGCCCATAAAAAAGAAGCCATGACCATCGTGGCGACCCAAGGAGCAACCAGGACGACGACGCCCGTAAGTATGCCGACAATGCCGCTGAACAGCAGCCAGCCCCAGCGCTCTTTTTTCTGGATATGGCGCACCGCTGCAACCAAGTTGAAAGCGCCATTGACCAAGGAAAATGCGCCGAACACTAAGGTCATGGCCAACAGAGCCGATTGTGGCATCCAGAACGCAAGGGCTGCGAAAATCAATGCCAAGACACCGCGCAACGCAAAAATCCACCAATTTTCGGTCAATGAACACAGTGTTTTGGTGGGCTCATCCGCATTGGAATTAGCGATGGTGTCTGTGTTCATGCAATATCTCCTAAAGATCTATACAAAATAAAAAATCAAACACTCATGGGACAAGAGAGGGGCGCGACGCGCCCCTCTTACGCCCTATCCAGCGGTTTCAGAACAACTTGGACAGCTTTGCCTTGATTTCATCGAGCCAGCCTTTTCCGCCGCCTCCCCCAGCCGTCTTTTGCTTGACTTTCTTGAGTTCAGCATACAGGGGCTCAAAGTCCTTCTTCTTTCCATAACCCAGCAGTTCTGCCATTTCCAACTGCTGCCGCGCTTCGTTCAATAATGTCTCCAGGCGCTCATTGGACGCTTCGCTCCGCTGACCATCTTCTACCAGGGTCTCGGCGCGCTTCAGGAGCAGCCTGGCGCGCAGGGCGGGCAGCGGAAGCACGCTGCGCTCCTCGACCAGCGTGCTGAGCGCTGACTGCAGCGCGGCTTTGGCTTCTTCGATCTTGCCCTGATCGATCAGCGGCACGACTGCCTTCACGGCTGCGGGATAGGACGCCAGAGGGATGTTGGTGACCGCGATCACGATTTCACTGGCCAGCAAAGCCAGCACGTGGCGAGCCTGTTGCACCTCGCCATGTTTGAGGGCGTCCAGCGCCTCGTTCGTCATCGCCTCAATGGTTTCCGTGTTGGCGAACAAGTCGTGCACGATGGTGCGCACATCAACGGGGGCCAGGGCGAGCGTGGGTTCGCGCGCAACGATCAGCTCCAGCTTTCCCGTCACTTCGGCCAGCGTTGCCAATGCGCGTGCAGCGTCCTTGCCGTCAAGTGCGGCCAGCGCTGATTTGGTCAGCGCCAAGGCCGAGACGGCCTCATCGAGGACTTGTTTACGTTTGTCTGCCGCCTGCGAGTCCGTTTCCTTCTGAACCTCAGGCTGTACCTCCGTGACGACTTCAGGCTTGGCCTCTGGACTGACAGGAAGGCTGCTTACCGCGGCCTGTTCGTTTATT
>QEUW01000085.1 GCA_003577005.1 Chloroflexota bacterium
GTGGCGGTTCAGATGGAGACGGAGCCAGCCCACGCAGGTTGCCCGCCTTGATCTGCTCATAGAGCGAGCGGGTTTGGGTATCCGGCTCTACGCCAAGTTCCTCGGCCAGGATGCGCCGGCAGGTCTCGAACTGGACCAGGGCGGCACTCCGTTCGCCGCTGAGCGCCAGGGCGGTCATCAACTGGCGATGAGCCTCCTCGCGCCAGGGTTCGAGGGTGAGTTGGCGTTGGGCGTAAGTGCGCGCTCGGGCCAGATCGCCTTGCTGGAGTGCCCGGTCGGTCAGCTTGAAGCAGACATCGACGGCCAGGTTGTGGACGTGGGCACGACTCTGGCGCAGCCATTCCTCGAACGGTTCACTCTCGCAGGCGAGACCCGCGAGCAGTTCGCCGCGATAGAGCGCAGCCGCCTGCCCCAGCTTGTCATGGTGAATGGACGACAAAAAATCAGCTACGTCGAGTGTGTAGTCACTGTCCGAGTTGAACTGGGCGGTCTGGCGGGTGACCAGGAGGTAGGGTGGGTCGAGGCCCCCGCGGTCGCCCAGCAGTTTGCGCAACTCGTAGAGGGTTTGCCGGAAGTTGTTCCGGGCCGAGGTTTCGGTGTCGAGCGGCCAAAGAACTGCTGGACTTGCCATTAACGTTCGAGACAGGCGATGCGCTAGCACTTGACTTTGCGAACAACACCTTCGATCATTGTCGAATGGAGCGGGTTCTCATGTTCATAGCCGATGCATCGCAGGCGATTGCGGAGATGGTGCGCGTCGTGCGTCCTGGTGGCCGTATCGCGCTTTTTGAGTTTGATCTGGACGCATTTATGATCAACGGCGGCGACAAGATGCTCACCCGCCGTATCGTCCACCTCTTTGCGGACAGTATGCCCAACGGACAACTTGGCCGTCGCTTGCCGTTCCTGTTGCGCGAGGCCGGTTTGACAGAGGTCATCTCTGTCCCATTGCTCTGTGAGCATCCCTTTGTCCATTTTCAGGGCGTCTTTGCGGGAACTGTGAGTAAAGCTGTGGCCGCCAGTGATCTCTCGCCAGCAGAGGCCGACGCATGGTGGGGAGACCTAAATAATGCTATGACCACCAGTTCCTTCTATGCGGCCATGCCCGGCTATGTAGTGGCCGGGCTGAAGCAAAGTCCATCGTAAAAACGCATCGGCGCTAGGACTGGGGACTCCCGCGTCTTTCACTTCTACTCGGCAGACGGGCCCGATAGTGCCATTGCTGGGCCAAAGCCTGAAATGATCACGGGAGGGCGTGGCCCTCATTACACGCTAAGCGGCACGTCACAACCAGAGCGGTAGCGTCGCTGCGAATTACCTCCTTGACAATTATATCCGTTACGGATATAATATGAGACATGGCTACAACAGACGCTAACCCACTTACGCCAGCGGTGTTCCATATTCTCCTGGCGCTCTCGAGCAGAGAACGACATGGCTACGGCATTATGAAACAGGTCGAAGCGGACTCGCAAGGAAAGGTCAAGATGGGACCCGGTACGCTTTATGGCTCGCTCAAGCGCATGCTCGATGCTGGACTCGTAAAAGAGAGTGACAAGCGGGTTGACCCAGAGATGGATGATGAGCGTCGCATCTACTACCAGATTACAGGTGCTGGCGCAGAGGTGCTGGCGGCAGAACTTGATCGCTATCAACAGATCGTTACATTGGCGCAAGAGCGGAGACTCTTGCCGAGAACCTCTGCCAGTTATGGATGACAAAAGAAGCGTTCGTGCCCTCTACAAGAAACTCCTCTCCCTCTATCCACGAGCATTTAGGGAGCAGCTCGGGGAGTCCATGGAGCAGACGTTCAACGATCTCTGCAACGAACGGCGACAACAGCCAGTGCGAAAATTATTTGGTTTTGTGCTCTGGCTGTTCCTTGAAACTGCCGTTGGGATCATCAAAGAACATGTCCGAAGAATCAGACAAGGAGATATGATGAAAGCTATCACTACAGGTCTCAGATCACCGGCGCTCATCAGCTTTATCCTCGTGCTTCCATTCATGGCGCTGGAAGCCCTGCTCAATCCTGCAAACGCGGGTGGAGCACTTGACTTTTTCCTGTTATTTGGCGTGTTGTGGCTCTTGCCGCTAGTGTTCATCGTCATCCTGGCCCCGGTCGTGCGTAATGGACGGGCGGGCATCAGCATCATGGCGAATCCGCTGAACCTTTTGCTCAGAGTTGTCTTTTTGGCCCTCATCGCAACGATGTGGGGAGGTATTCTGCTGGACCAACTTCCTTGTTTTCTGGGTGTTCCAAACTGTGATTAGGGCGAGTTGGGCAGGCGCTGAGTTGCGTTTTGCGATCTTGGTAGCCCATCGAACTAGGATGTAAGCTCACTACGTCTAGTATTACACAGTCAGGGAATGACGTGACGTCAATGAGTTGCCGACACTAATTCAAAATCCGGTTGTCCACTTTGGGCAGAAGGATCTAGAAAGGAGCGCTCGATGGCCTACTATCTCGTGCGAGCTAGACCCAAAACCGAGTTGCTGGGCGAACTGGCGGACAAGTTGAAGGAGAACGCATTTTTGCACCTGCGCCCGTTTGGCCAATCGTTGAGTCAAGGATTAAACAGTGCTCGCTGGGAAAGCGATGGTGTCGCCATCTGGGAAGAAGAAGACTACTGCTCACCACCGCTGGCGATGGAACGGGCGGCGGTGCTCGACCGCTATTTTGACGAGATCACAGTGGAACGGGTGGCGCGCGATGAAGGCTGGGCACGCGTTGCCACGTTGCCGCTGGTTTTTCCCGACATCGCTCAGCCGACAAGTCAGTGAACAGTGGTCAGGGGTTCAGTGTTTACTGATCCCTGACCACTGTTCACTGACCACTATTACTTACTCGCCCTTCAGCCACGCTACAAACTGCTCGTGCGATTGCTTGTTCGAGAAATACTCGAAATGGTTGCAGGCGAGTTCGCGCGTCTTGAGCAGCTCGGCGGGGTAGTGGCCGTTACGTATCCCCAACATGCTCCGCACGTTGATGACCATATCGTGCTGGTCGCCAAAGATCAGGTCGAGCGTGGCGTCAGCCAGCCGCATCACCTTGTGTTGCAGACGCCGCCAGGCAGCGGCATCGATCTGGGGCGGCTTGTCGTTGCGCCCGGCGAGGATAAAATAGGGGGTTGTCACGGGCTTGGTCGTCAGGTTGAGGTCGCTCAAAAACTGGGATGCCGGGCGCAGATCGTCGGGGCCGACAGCATCATCCACGGCCTTATTCAGGACCCAGCCGGCCAGGGCCGCAGGTGGCAACGACGCCCACGAGCCGTTGAGCGCTAGCGTGCTGACCCAGGGAATAAGCCGCTTCACATCGGCCAGACGGGTGCCCTGGTTGGGTGGCCCGGCCAGAAAACAGCGATCCACAAACTGGTTGCCGCCCCACAGTTCCACCATTGCCCGCGCCACCAGCGTGCCCATGCTGTGAGCAAACACATCGAGCGTGCGGCCGTCGTCCGGGCCAAAGCCGGCTGCTCGCAGCGCATCAGCCAGGATGCGCCCGTTTTCCGAGATGCGCGTGTTGAAACTTTCGTAGTCAAAGGCCAGGATGTGGTCGTAGCCCACGTCATTGCGGGCCAGGTGATTGGCCACCCAGTCGGCGATAGCTGTGGAGATATCGGTAAAACCATGCACAACCAGCGCCACTCGTGCGTTGGTTTTGAACTGGTTGCCCTTGACTGGTCCGTAGCGTAACTCCCCCAGGGGAACCGGGCGAGCCTGTTCTCCCGGCTGTAACGGTTTGGCGCCCAGATCGGCTGCCGCCACCGCCTGTACCTGGTGCAACCCCAGCGTCGGATCTTCTTTTTTGAGCAATTTATAGAGATAGAGCTTTACAGTCCGCCCCACATCGCGGGTGGTGCGCAGCGGCTGCACATCGGCCTCATCCAGGGAAGGCAGCCATTCGACGTGGACCGTCTGCTCATCGTCTTCAGTGCGGCCAACCGGGTAGAAGAAGCTGCCATCGTAGGCAATTGCCAGCGCACCGGCAGCATCAGCATCTGGCTCCCAGTTGATGTGAATATCGAGCGGAGTAAGCGGGGTCACCGCCTGCCGCGCTTGATCGTCGGCGTCGATCTCGATGAGCGCGCCGGGGGTGCCGGCGGAGCGCGTCGAGCCGATGGGCAGCGGCTGGAACCAGTCGGGGAGGGCCGCGAGACCGGGTGGCGGTTCCAGATCGGTTGTTTCGCCGCCGGCTGCACGGGTGCTCTGTGTGGCGGTCAGGACGCGCACCTTGCCCGCAAACCCCGGTGGTGGTTCAAACGCAATAGCCTGCGCGGCAAGCTGTGTCCGCGTTCCCCCTTGTAGCGTGCGCTCGGTGTCGCTCGTTTTGCGAACGGTAGTCACCACAACCTCAGCCGTCGTCCACTCGTCGGCGACCGAGGCGCGCGGCGGGCCATAGGCGCGCGTCTTGCCGCCGTTCATGGCCTGGGCCAACAGCTGATCCAGCGCCGAGGCGGGTTGGTCGGCGCTGCGAGCCGCACTGCGCGTCTGGAACGGGCTTTTAAGCGGGCCTTGCTCCAATACCTCGAAGTTGGTATCGGCCACTGTAGCAATCACCTTAAAGATCTCCTTGGCCTCGGCAAGGTCGTCGGCGAGGAAGGCCTCGAGTTGCTCGTTGCGCTTGGCCGAAAGGCCAAAGGAAAAGGTGGTGCCGGCCTGCACCGGCTCGTGGGCGCCTTTAATTTGAGGGTATAACTGCTCGACCTCCCACTTGGGGCCAAAGTCAAAGAGCGCCACATAAAGGGGTAGGTCGCTGTGGTTGCCGATTTCAAAGACCACTCGCTCCCCCGTCTCGATGACTGTCCCGCCCTCGGCCGCGCGGGGAAACTCTTCCATCTTGGGTTGCTGGGTGGCGGGGTCGAAGACAAGTTTCTTGACCGCCAGCGTCACCTTGCCGGCCAGTTCGGAGCCGGGGGCGGCGTTGCGCAGATTGAGCGCATTGCGATAGCGCGCCAGATGCGCCAGGTCTTCGGCCAGCCCATCCAGGTCGTCCGTGGCAAAGGGCGCCACGAGCAGGGCGCCGGTGCTATCTTGAATTTCTAAGCGCTCCTTGCGCAGCGCCACGCGAAAATCGGCCGCCCCCTCGTCCACCACCTGCACATAGGGTGAAACATCCTCGTGCCCTACTGGGGCCTGGGGGCCCAGGCGGGCGGAGACCGCAGCGTGGAGCCCAGCGTCGGGGATGTCGAGCACCACTTTGCGCTGCATGTCGCCCTGGTTGATCCGGTGGACCACGGCGCGGGCATAGAGCGGGACGGCGACGCCCGCCTCGACCGTCTGGCAGCCGCTGCGGACCGCGCCTTCTTCTACGACCTCCAGCGTGGCAATGGGGGCGCCAGCGCCTTCAAGGGTGCGTGTTTCAGGCGGGTAGACCTTGAGCTGGCTGCCTTCGGCCAACCCGTGCGCCACACCGCCATCGATCCAGTGAAAGCCGCCGCTCTGCTCTACCACGGCAAAAAAGAGGTCACGCTGCGGGCGGATGCCGCCAAAGAGTTCGCGGTCGATATCCCCTTCGCACTGGGGTGTCTGGTTGCGATAGCGGCTGTTGACCTGAGCGCGCACCCGCTCGTGCAGTTCGCGATAGGTGAGCGGCCTATCAAGCCCCATCTGCAAGAGTTCCAGACCCATAAAATAACTCATCGCCCCGCGCCAGTGGGAAGCGCCCATATCTCGCACGCTGTACTCGTTGGATTCCTCCAGATCGCGGCAGCCGGCGAGCAAGACGTGCTTGCCTCCCACCTCCCAGTTGGCGCCGCCGACACTGCGTGTCTGGGGACCGCGCAACGCAACGGGGCGGCGTTTGGGCTGCGGTCGCAGATCGGGTGGGCAGCGGCGCGTCTGCGCCACCGTCTCGGCAATATCGCGCGTGCCGGAGCCGGAGTGGCAACAGTCGAGAATGATGGTGACGTTGTCGCTGTACCGGTTGAGCTCCTCGATAAGTTGACCCAATTCCCAATCCTTGATGTCATAGACGCCGGGGGTGCGGCTATCGTAGGGAACGAGCGTCTCGTCAAATCCATCGGGTTCGGCGCCGGTTTCGTCGCGCGCCTGCGAGCCGTGGCCGCTGAAATGGAAGAGAAAGGCAGGGGGTGGGTCGGCGGGCTCTTGATCGCCAGCGGCCTCCTTCCACTTTTTGGCGTTGCCGATCAAGTGATCGCGAAAAGCCCGTTTGATCGCCTGGTGTTTGGCCTGTTTGTTGGTCAACGTGCGGATATTTGTCACCGGTACGCCGTACCTTGCCTTCAGCACCTGTTCCAGCGCCTGGACATCGTTGACACACCCGCGCAACGAGCGCATCCGACCGGCCGGGTCGTAGTTGTCGATACCGATCAGCAGTGCAAAGAGGGTTGGGGAGCCATTCATTGGATTGTTCCTGAATTGATGGACGGAAGTGGGAATGATCTGTTGTTTCTTGTAGACAGGTCATTGCTACCTTGTAAGTTGGCGGTTGTGCTCTGCCCAGAGCTAACTAAAAACCCTGTCTACCTATCTGCGAAACTTCGTTAACGCTGAACATATCTAGCACGACAACGAGACTTTGGCGATTGTCGCTGCCCAGACCTCCGGGAGGTGACCACAAATCGTCTGGTCAAGAAAGTTGGTTCCGGTCACTTCCCGGAGGTCGGATTGGGGCCGTCACATGTCGCATTAAGTCTCGTTGTTGTGCTAGGTTCTGTTGACATTTGTGTTGCAGCGATTGGTTCGACCGGAACTGCAACCGTGCGTTGCACCGGTAAGGTGCGATGCCGTGCTAGGTGCAACGCACTTTTCAAGTGCATCGCACCGCTTGGACAGGCTAAAATGTTAACAGAACCTAGTCCACTAACCGAAAGGTGGGGTCGCCGTAGAGGACAAAGGCGGCCCAGGTGACCTCCTGGGGGCTGGTGCTTTTGACATGGACGCGCGCCCGGCGCAGCGATTCGCCGATCATGACGCCGTCGAGCACCTGGTTGTAGAACTCGACGGCAAAGCGAGCGGCGCGCACGTCGTTGATGGGCCAGAGCGAGCCAATACAGCCCAACGCGCCGCCGTAGACAAACGAGGCGGCCAAACCCTGCGCGGGTTTTTGTAGATTGTAGCCAAAGGTGACCGCCGCCCGCCCTTCGTTGGCCGCACTCGCCGATTCGCAGGCGTTGAGAAAGACCAGCGGTCGGCCACCCAGCAGCCGGCGGATCTTGTCGGCAAAAAAGATCTCCTGATTGTGGAGCAGCAGACCGCTGTAGTCGGGGTCATTGTCGTCAAAAAAGGCATGGCCGCTGTAATGGATGACATCATAGCGGTCTGAACGCAACAATTGGTTGAGCCGGCGCCCGGTCGCTTCCTTACCTCGCAACACCGTCACTTCGATCTGGTCGGGCCAGTCGGCGCGCAGGGCTTCGGTGACCGTTTCTACCTCGCGCTCGGCGCCGGCCAGGTCACCGGTTGGGTTGGCGATAAAGAGAAACTGGCGCCGGGCCGGTCGTTCGCTGCGCGGAGGACGGCCACCAGGGATGGGGCGACCCAACAACTGGCGGGCAACAGGCCGGCTCAAACAGAGAAAATTTGCTTCATCTTCCTCGCCAGCGGCTTGCATCTCAGGGCTATTGGGTGTCGGATCATAGTACATAAATTCCCAGGGCAATTCCAGATCGTTGGTGGCAACGGTGAGCGAGCACGTATTGGTACGCAGGTTCTCTTGCACCTCTTCGGGCAGAAAGAGCCGGAACATCAGATCGCCCATCTCGCGCACGAGGCTGGTCAACGGCACCGCTGGCTCCTCGGTGGGCCCTTCATCGCCAAAGATATAGGCGCGGATGGCGGCGCGTGTTGCTTCGTTTTCGACGAGGGAGAAACTTTCGGTTGAAGCAAGTGCATCCTCGGTGTCGTCTTTTGTCGTTTGCTGTTGCGCCTTGCGGTTGCCGCCCTTCACGACCGTCGTGATCTGTTTGATGGCGTGGCGCAGCAGTTCGCGATCCTGCTGTACCAGTTTGATCGACGCCTTCACGCTCAGGCCGTGGGCGCCCGCTTCCCCGGTTGTGCGCAGCCCCACTTCGTACTGGTGGCGCCCGTAGAGATCCAGCGGCGACTGGATCAGCGACAGCTCGGCGTTCCGCGCAAAGCGTTCAGTACGCTGCGTGATCTCGTCGATGGCCTTTAGCTCGTTGTCCAGCGGCTCTGTCTCTTCCCGGAGCGCCTTGATCGCTTCGGCCAGAAGCGGAAAGGGCTGCTCAAAGTTGACCAACGTCCGGTCGGCCTGCATCAGGCGCGCTTCGATCCGGCGCAACCGATCCACATACGCACGGACGGGCGCACGCACCTGGGCTGCCTGGTCGAGCGCCATGCGCAGCCGGTTGACCTCGACACGGTAGCCATCGACCTGGCTCTTGTAGCCCTGCAAGAGGTCATCCTGTTGGCGCTGTTTGGCGGCCAGCCTGCGGATCGTGTCTTCGAGCAATTCCCACTGGACATCGCTCAACAAGTCGTTTAGCTGGGCCAGCGCCTGTGTCGCCGTGGCAGTGTCGGCGGCGGTAGACAGCTGGCGCACCAGAGCGCGGGCCCGCTGCAAGAGGTCAACGAGCCGCTGTTGCAGGGCGATCTCCCCTTCCACCGGCACCATGCGCAGTGGTCTGAGCGCGTCGATCCGCCGCGCCAGTTGCGCCATAATATCGCCCTTGCGCTCCATCTCTACCACCAGGCGCGCCAGTTGGACAAGGGCGCCTTGATCGGCGGCCGGCTGGCCGTTCGGGCTGACCGCTGCGCCGTCGGTAGGCGACGGGGTCGTAGCAGAAACATCGGAACGAGCACGCCTGGACATACCAACACCTCATTGCAGGGCCTGGAGTTGCGCCTCCAGGTCGGCTATTGTCTGTTCTGCGGCGGCAATCTGGCTCAAGATAAACTCAGGTGTGGAGGAGCCCAAAAAGGCCTGCTGCTCGCGCAGACTGTCGAGATTGCGGCTCTCGATCTCGAGCAGCGATTGCAGCCGTTGGACCTCGCGCTGATTCGCCGTAGCAGTCGGCGTTGAAAGCGCCAGACTCCCCGAACTCTCTAGCGTCGCGGATTCGAGTACAGAACTGAGCACACCTTTTGTCCCTGGCCCCAGCAAAATACCGTGCGGTGCGCTCATGTAAAAGGTGGGCAGCCCCCACTCGCGCGTGCCGGCGTGTTGGCGGTCGATAGCCTGGCGCCCGGCGGTGACCGCGGCTTCGAGCGGCTGGCCGCCGGCCAGCGCCTCGTAGAGCCCTCTCGCCATCGCCTGGCAAGTGGCGTTGAGCACCTTGGCGCGCACGCCCAGGGCAGCAGGCGTCCGCTGGGCCAGTTCGGCCGCCACGGCTTCGCTATCACACGCCTGGAGAACGACGAATCGTAATTCAGCACTCGTCTCGATCAGGTTGCGCAACTCGGTTGCCGGCACAAATTCGGCGTCTTCAAGCTTGTCCTTGCGGCGGCTGTGCTCACCCATCAAGAGCAGGCCCTGGTTGGGGCCAATCCCATCGTCGGGCCGGACCTTTGACCAGCGACCGCGGCCCGAGCCATACGCCCCGGTGCCGATGAAATGGAGGATGTGGCAGGGCTGGGTGCGCAACGCCTCTCTCAGGTCGGGAAAGGTCGCGTCCTCCACCACTTGCACATCGAACATTCCCGTGCGGCTTGCCAGCTCGTGCAGGATTTCAATCTCAGCCTGCGCCTCAAAATCCATCACTTCGGCGGTAACAACGAGGATGCGCAGCGGAGGCGCCACAGGGCGCAGCACAACCGGCGGCTCGCGCATCAACCAGCGGACAATTGGCGTCCGCAACGACAGCGCCAGAAAGCTCGACTGGGCGCCGTCAAAGAGAAATTCCCAGGGCAGCGCCAGCGCCTCCAGGTCATGAGCGGCGAAGCGGAGGCGCAACCCCTCTCCCCGGCTCTGCACCATATCCTGCGCTTGGCGAAAGAGCCGGCTGATCATGCTCTCGTGCAGCAGGTCGTGGAAGAGCCGTTCGCCGATGCGGATCACTGGGTCATAATTGGCTGATAAGTTGCTGCGTTTGAGGAAATTACCCGAGGAATAGGTGATACTGGCCAGCGCATCATCGATCTCCGCCGGGCTGATGGAAAGGCGGAGCAGGAATTCACCCGTGTCACCAGCGGGCGAGGCAGCAACCCGGGCGCGTATCACCCCGCGCTCCTCGCTGCGAATCTCCAGCACAAAATCGCGATAACGCATGATTCCCGATGGAGCAAATTGCATGGATGTCGATCCTTCCGGCTTAGGGGCCGGGCCAGGTCAGTCGAGGCGTAGCCCTTGCCAGGGCCAACACCAGGGTAAGCGGACTACGCGCTGTTGTCCAGTCGCACAGATGGGGGATTGCTTTAGGCCCTGTTTGAAAAGTGGACTGACAACCAGTGCGTTGCGCCTTTCACAAAGCCAGTCTCCTCGGTGCATCGCACGCGCTGCGTGCAACGCACCAAGGCGGCAATTCCCTTTTTCAAACAGCTTCTTAGACCCATCTTACCGAAGATTTTGTAAAGTGTCAATCGATGTGCAAAGCGCGGGGAGGGCGTCTCAAAAGTGCATCCAAGAACCGCGGGTTGATAGAAATACGCAGGTCTGAGCTTCAGCAGCAAGAATCCGCGTTTTTCCGTCAATCTGCGGTTCTTCCTCATTCGCCCGGCTTTTGTGACGCCCTGAAAGCGCAGGTAGACCACCTCAAACGCCGTGTAAGCGACCACAGGATAGCGGCGGATCTCATTCAGGCTGAACCTCGATCAGCACTTGGCCGCTCGTCAGTTCGGTGAGCGCCGCCTCGAAGGCTGCAAAGTGTTCGACCGGCAACCGGAGATGGTAGGTGACATCCGCAGCAAATTCCTGGTTGAGCACCTCCACTTCGTAGATGGGGTAGAGGCGCTGCAGCGGGGTAACAGCCGCGTAATCGACCACGACCTGCGCCGTGACCGTGGGGACCTGTTCGGTGGTCGGCAGCGTAGCCAGCGCCAGTTGAACCCCGCCGCTGTAGGCCTTGACCAGCCCGCCTTTGCCCAACAAGGTTCCGCCAAAATAGCGGGTCACCACGGCGCAAATGTCGCCGATGCCGCTGTGCAAGAGCACAGTCAACATGGGGCGGCCGGCTGTCCCATGCGGCTCGCCATCGTCACTCATGCCAATCTGGCCGGTGCTACCCGGTGGGCCGACCACATAGGCCCAGCAATTATGCGAGGCATCGCTAAACTCGGTGCTGACCGCTGCGATAAACTCACGGGCAGCCGTCACATCCGCAGCGTGACCGATCGTGGTAATAAAGCGGCTGCGCAGGATTTCCTCCTCTACGCGGTGGCGCGCAGCGGGGATTGGGTAACGCTGGCCCATTCACCGGTCACCATTCATCGGAATCATCTCAATCGAGATCGTCGTCATCAAAATCATCGTCATCGTACGGGCCATCATCCACATCGTCGTAGAGGTCGGGTTCATCATCAAAGCCGTCTGTACTATCCCATTCGTCCTCGTCCTCGTCATCCTCGTCAGCCCAATCTAGCTCCAGCGGGTCAAGACTGACCACCTCCAGATGAGCGCCGCAATACCCACAGATAACCTTCATGCCGAGGCGGGGACGACGGCCAATTGTAATCTCTTCGTCACACTCAACACAGGTTGCCATACCACAACTCCTCCGTCATTATGCCCGGTTGCACACTACCAATCTTCATGCCCCAGGCCGCTAAACTTTTCCGTTGCCCTGTATACAATTTTCTGCTGCTTTCGGCAAGATTGCTCATCGGCCAGTAGAATTCTTGTCATCCACTCCGTAACGCCTGACCAACTCCTTCCGCAGGATTTTGCCGATAAAGCTGCGCGGAAACTCATCGACAAAGACGATGCGCTGCGGCACCAGCGCCGGCGGCAGGCGGCGCTGGCAGTAGGCAAGGAGCATCTCGGCTGCGGGGATCTCACCCTGAATGGTGACAAACGCAATCGGCTGGTCGGCAATAGCGATGACCGCGGCTTCCTTGACCTGTGGCACCTCGTAGAGCACCTCTTCGACATCGCGCGGAAAGGCTGGCTCACCGGGCCGTTCGGGATACCACATATCGGCCTTGCGGGCAATGATCCGGAAAAACCCTTCGCTATCCATCTGGGCGACATCTCCGGTGAGTAGCCAGCCATCGGGCCGCAGGACGGCGGCGCTTTCGTCGGGCTGTTGCCAGTACCCGGCCATCACCTGGGGGCCGCGGACGGCTAGCTCACCGATCTGGCCGGCGGGCACCACGCGCTGTCCATCGACCAGGTCGAAGATCTGTGCTTCGGTTGAGGGCAGCGGTATGCCGATGCTCCCCACCTTGCGCCGGCCATCGAGCGGATTGGCGTGGGTTACCGGCGCAGCCTCGGTTAGCCCATAGCCTTCGACCAGCCGGCCTCTGGTCAACTTCTCGAACTCCTCCTGTACTTCTACCGGCAGCGGCGCCGAGCCGCTGATGCAATACTTGATCGAGTCGATGCCGTAGCGCCGAACCCCCGGCACATTGTCGATGGCGATGTAGAGACCGGGCACGCCGGGGAAGATAGTCGGCCGGTGACGCCGTATGGCTGTCAGGATCTCGACCATGTCAAAACCCGGCGCCAGGATCAACGTGGCGCCCAGCGCGATGGGAAGATTGAGCGTCGCCGTCAGACCATAGATGTGGGAAAATGAGAGTACACAGAGGAAGCGCTCTTTACCCTCCACGGCGTCGGGGATCCAGTGACGCGTTTGCAGTGTGTTGGCAACCAGATTGCGATGGGTCAGCATCACCCCCTTGGCGGCCCCCGTCGTGCCGCTGGTGTATTGGATGAGCGCCAGGTCAGCAGCGGCGACGGCGACCTGCGGTAACATAGACGATTGGTTTTGCAGCAGGGCGCTAAAGTGGTGAATGCCCACTGCCTGACCTTGCGCTCGTCGATGTCCATGGCCGGCGCTCTGTAATTCATCTTTGTAGGTAAAGATGAGATGCATGTCGCTCTGTTCGTCTCGCAGCCGGTTGGCCAGTTCGCTCTGCTCGTAGACAGTGACCAATACTTTTGGCGTGGTGGCGCATACCTGTGCCACCAGTTCGTCGGAGTCGCTTTGGGGCGGTGTCAAGACGATGACCGCACCGGCCTTGCTCGCACCGAAAAAGGCAATGATAAATTGTGGGCTGTCAGGCAAGATCAGCATGACTCGTTCACCCGGATTAACGCCCAGGGCGCGCAGCGCATTGGCAAAACGGTTGCTCTGTTCGTCGAGTTGCTGGTAGGTGAGGCGCACATCGCCCGCTCGTACGGCCATATGACGGGGAAAGCGCCGGACTGCTGACTGCAACAGCGCATGGACCGGCGCATTGGGGATGGCGACCGAATAGGGCACGTTCGGAGGATATTGGGCCAGCCAGGGACGTTCGCGCAAGAGCGCTGCTCGCGCCGGCCCGCCACCAGCCGGCTCCTGCTCCCGCCACGAACGAGTGTTGGCGCCTTCGACCACGCGAGCGAGTGCCCGGTTGACCGCATCACGCCGTTCGAGCATGACCAGGTGGCCCGATGCGCCCACATCCACATCCTCGGCGCCAGGGATGACTCTGCTGACTTCCTCGAATTGGGGCCGTGCAAAGAGCAGATCGAGGTGGCCGCGGATTACAGTCGTTGGAACGGCCAGGTGTGGGAAGCGCTCCCAGCCATCCCAACGCGAGAGCGTATTCTGGTGCCAGGGTTTGAGCACGGCCAGCGGGGCGTGTAAAAAGGAACGCGCCTGAGGCTCCAGCAGCCGCAAGAGCGCCAATGGCAGACGAAAAAAGGTGCGGCTAGGCCAGTTTAGCCGAAACTGGCCTGCGGTGGCAATGAGCACTAGATGCTCGATCTGGTCGGGGTGCGCCAGCGCATACTCGGTGGCAACCGCCCCACCAAACGAGTGGCCTACAAGGAGCAGCCGTTGCGCAAGCCCAAGCCGATCCAGCGCCACTTCCACATCGGCCACGATCTCCTCCAATAGATAACGACCCGCCGGCCTGTCCGACCGCCCGTGCCCGCGCAGGTCGAAGGCGACCACCCGATGGGCGAAGGCAAAGTGGCGCAACTGGTAACGCCATTGCGTCGCCTGCCCACCAAAGCCATGCAGAAAGACCAATGTTTTTTGCGCTGCGTCGGGCGCCAGGTCGATGGCCGAGAGCCGGATCAGCGGGCGCTCCGCAACTGTCACTTCGCGGCGGTAAAGTTCAAGGTCGAGTTCCATGTGGCGATATTTCCAGGTAAGGCGGTGTGGTGCGTTGTATCCGAAGGATGCGATGCACCTGCGTATCTGGCTAGTGCTGAGGTGCATCGCACGCTGCGCGTGCAACGTACCTATTGGATGCGCGGCCAATCAGGAATTCCTGCCAGCATTGTACGACGGTTGACATTCTGCACGCGGCAGGCTACAATTTTGCTATGACGACAACAGCCACGCCGGTTGCCCCTCAGCCGGCGCTCACCATGCGCACCCATATCGCCTATCTAGCCGAAGACCAGATCACGCGGCCGGTGGGCGTGCGCGTCGTCGAGCCCCCACCCGATACGCGGCAGGCCCTGCGTGGCAATCTCTATGCCGTGGTCGAACTTCCGGTCGAGGGGGCCGAGGACGAAGCCTTTGTCGAGCGGCTGCTCAGCGCCATCCAGCGTACCTATTATACTGTAAAGGGCACGCAGTCACACGTCCTGCGCGAGGCGCTGCGCGAAGCAAGGCGTGCCCTCGAAATGCATAGCCAGGAGAACGACAGCGAGCCGTTGCGCGCTGCGATTGTTATCACTGCAGTATTGGGCCGGCGCGTTTTGACCATCAGCAACGGGTTGGGGTTGGCGCTTACCACAGATGGCGCCAACGTCGATGTCTATCCGCCTTACACACCCAGCGCGCCTGCACAAGAGGCCGTCGAACCCGAAGGGGGATGGGAGATCTACCGTAAGGAACTGTATGGCGGTGGAGCGCTCTTTATCGGTGGCCGGCGTTGGCTTGAAGTCTTGAGCTTGCGCGAACTGGCCAGCACTGTCGCCTATCTTACGGCTGAAAACAGCGCCGACGCCGCAGCCGCCTTGCTTGACCTGGCCAACCAGCCCGAATTACCCGGCTTGCTGGTCGTGCTTCAGCCGGCGGACGCGCTACCACAATCGTCGTCCGGTGTGGCAGTCGGTGGTTTGCCGCCGGCGCTGCGACGTGGTCGCTTTAGTGGCCTGCCCATCTCGCTCAACGCAATGCCACCGGTGCATACGATCCCGGCAGTCACCGGCGGGGCGAAGCCAGGCGCACCCGTCAAGCTCCCTGTGCAAGCCGCTGAAACTACCCATGCAGAAACCGCGCCCGCTGGTTCGGAGGCTGCCAGGGAAGAGGAGCTAGGGACAGCGACCTCGCTTGCCCGTGCGACCGCGGCAACGATGGCGCTTTTTCGCACTGGGCTTGCGCGCACCCGTCTGTTTTTGGGCAACCTCTTCCCCGACCAGGCCACTGTTGCAACGGGGCATGGCGCTGGGGGCGAAGCTACCGGTTCATCCGCAGAATGGGCGCACGCTGCGGACACTGCCCCGCTTGCCGAGCAAGCCAGGCCCGCGCCGCCGCGGCTGGCTGCCGATACGGCGCCCACCCTGGCTGCCCCACCTCGAACCCAAGGCAGCCGTGCTCGCCTTTTTGTCTTGTTGGCGGTGCTTATCTTGGTGTTGGTGCCGGTGATCGTAGGGGCGCGCCAGTGGCAGCAGGGCGCCTCAAACCGGGCCGATGCCGAGGCATTGCTCGACCTGGCTGCCGCTCGTCTTGCCAGCGCTCAGGAAGCCTACGATGCCGGCGACAAAGTCGGTGCGCGCAGTCTGCTCGCCGAAGCGCAGGGACATGTGGACCGCGCCCGCACGATCCTGGTCGGACGTTCACCCCGGGCCGACGACCTTGCAGTTGAGATCCAGCGCGAATTAAACGAAGTCTTGCAGATTCAACCACTCTATGGGCTAGTACAGCCACTCGTTCGCTTTCCATCCGACGCCCAGCCGCATCGGGTGCTCGTGGTGGACCAGGATATCTATGTGCTCGACACGGCTCGCCAGCTTGTGCAACACTTCCGTCTGGACCTCAACACCAATACCGTGCCCGACCAGACCGGTGATATAGTCTTGCGACAGGGCGACCGCATCGGCGATGCCGAAGTAGGGCGGCTGGTGGCCATGACGTGGCAATTGCCGATCCCCGGCATCGAGGATAAAGCGAACCTCCTGGTGCTGGACCGCAACAACAACCTTTTCAAGTATGACCCGCGCGTCGAAGGCGTCACACAGCTTGAAATGGCGGACGCCAACGCCTGGGTGGCGCCAAGCCATGTCTACGCCTATTCTGGGCGCATCTATCTACTCGACCAGGGAGCGAACCAGATCTTTCGCTACAATCCAGCCAATTACGCCCAGCCGCCTGAAGGGTGGTTTGCCCCCCAGACACCGGTCAATCTCAACGGCGTACAGGCAATGGCTATCGACGGTGACATCTGGTTGCTCTTTGCCAACGGCCAGATCGTACGCTACCGCCAGGGAACTCAGATTTCGTTTGTGCTGGAGAGTGTGATCCCCTCCCCAAGCGAGCCGGTCGATATGGTAATGGGCGCACAGGCCGATTCGTTTATCTACCTGGCAGACCGCAACGAGCAGCGGGTCCTGGTCTTCTCCAAAGATGGGGTCTTTCAGCGCCAATTGCAAGCAGCCGAAGGTGAACCGCTGCGGGGGTTGAGCGGGCTGTTTGTCGATGAAGTAGCTGGCACCATGTATATTCTGACGGAGGCGGCGCTTTACCAACATGCTCTGCCCAACTGAACAGAGCAGCAATTCAGACCATTTTCTGCCAATTTCCCAACGTTGTGGAACAACCGGCCCTTTGGGCCGGTCTTTTATTTCGGTCAAACCCGTCTTTTATTTTGGTCGAATGAGCCAATACTTGCCATAGTTCTTAAGCTTTGTGCTATAATTTTCCTGGTATGAAAGAGCGATTTGAACAGTCAGAATTGCCAAATACAGAATCGCCGGAACAGCGGTCCCGTTGGATCGGGATTGTGCTGGTCCTTTATGCCCTTCTTGTCTTGAGCGCAGCTGGGGCTGGCGCTTTCTGGCTCTACGATTGGGCGCGCACACGGATCGTGGAGTCATCGCCCTATGCCACCAGCGCGTGGCCGGCACCCCAGACGGCAGTGACCAGTGACGCCGTAAGCGAGAGTGCGGTGCCTGCGGATGGCGAGTCCCCTGCACAGGTGGTTGAACAGACACCCACCATCCAGCCCATCAATGTGTTGCTGATGGGAACCGATGCCCGGCCCGATGAGTTTGGCCCCACCCGCACCGACACGCTCATGTTGTTGACATTGGACCCGGCGACCCAGACAGCCGGGATGCTCTCGCTGCCGCGCGACCTGTGGGTGCCGATCCCCGGTCTTAACATGACCTATAAGATCAACACAGTCTACGCCCTCGGCGAAGACAGGCGCTATACCGGTGGTGGCGCCCAGTTGGTCAAAGATACGGTGAGCAGCTTTATCGGCCAGCCGGTGCAGTACTATGTGTTGGTTAACTTCCGCGGCTTTGTCGAGATCGTGGACCTGATCGGCGGTGTGGATATCGAGGTGCCCAAAACTATCCACGACACCGAATACCCCACGGCTGATTACGGTGTCGAGACTTTTTATTTGAGTGCCGGCCCCCAGCATCTGGATGGCGAGACCGCGCTCAAATATGTGCGGACGCGCAATGTGGATGACGATTACGGTCGCGCTCGCCGCCAACAGGATCTGATTCGGGCGATCTTCGACAAGGTGATGAGCGCCGATATGATCCCATTCTTGTTGAGCAAGGCGCCTACGCTCGTTTACACCATGCGCAGCAGCATCGACACCGACATTCCCATGGCAACGCAGTTTGAACTGGCGAATTATATGCGCCAGGCGTCACTCAAGGAGATTCGCCAGTTGGTGTTGGACAATCGCTACGGTGAAGAGACCTACAGCGACGACGGCGCCTGGATCCTTTTGCCCGACCGCGAAAAGGTGCGTATTGCAGTGGATGAGTTCTTCCGGGCGCCGGCTACAACCTCGCAAGATGGCATCGCGGTCGCACTGGCCGCACCGCAGCCGGTTCGCATCGAGGTGCTCAACGGGACCGACCAACCGGGGGTGGCGGCGCGCACGCGTGACCTGCTCGTGGCGCAGGGTTGGCAAGTGGTCTCTATTGGAGATGCCGACCGGCACGACTACGGTCGCACACTGGTCATCAACTATGGCGCCTCCACCCAGGTGGTAGATGAGGTGAGCGCGGCGCTCAATTTGCAGCCGGGGCTCGCCAGCCTGGCCGGGCTCAACCAATCGTCACTGGTAGATGTGCGCATCGTTGTTGGCAGTGACATCTTACCGGTCATCCGCTAGAATTGTGCATCGTGAAAAGTCTTGCCTTTTTTGCAGCGACCGTTGTCTCGCTGTTTGTCTGGCTGTCGCGCGTCTGGCCGCTGCGCAATCTCCCCACACCGCGTCCGGCGGCCACGTATGAGGAAGCACTTGAGCGCCTGGCCGTTGTCCAGCAGGATGGCGCTGCGGAGGTCAACCCGCTCTGTCGCACCCACCTGCTGACCCACGGCCAACAGGTAGACCACGCTACGATCCTGCTCCACGGGTTTACTAATTGCCCCCACCAGTTTCATCAGCTGGCCGTACAACTCTATGAAGCAGGCGATAATGTCCTCAATGTGCGGCTCCCCCGGCACGGGCTGGCAGACCCCTTAACGGATGAGCTTGCGTACTTACGCGCCGAGGAACTGGCTGTGCAGGCGAACAAGGTGATCGACGTTGCCCACGGTTTGGGGAGGCGCGTCACGGTGTTAGGCTTTTCGCTAGGCGGTGTGGTGGCGGCCTGGGCGGCGCAGATCCGACCTGACCTGGATTACGCCTTCCTCGTCTCGCCGGCGATTGGGATCCGCGCCTTGTCGCCCTGGCGCAGCCGCTTGTATGCCAATTTACTCGCTTGGCTGCCCAACTGGTACCGCTGGTGGGACCCGGTGCACAAGCAAGAGCGCGACGGCCCACGTCATGCCTACCCGCGCTTTGCCACGCGTGGTCTGGCGGCATTGTTGCGCCTGGGCTGTATTGTCCAGACCGCAGCGCGCCGCCGGCCTCCGGTCGCTGGGAAGACGATCGTCATCACCAACCCGTGTGACCCGGTCGTCGATAACGCCACAGTCGCCGCCACCGTGGCGGCCTGGCGCACCCACGGCGCCCTCATCCACACCTATGAATTCCCTGCCGACTGGTGTCTGATCCACGACCTCATGGACCCCAGCCAGCCTCAACAGCAGGTAGCACGTGTCTATCCACAACTTTTGACCTGGATCAATGTAGAACGTAGAACGTAGATGTATTGACCCATCAGGTTAGAGAGCTTAATGGGAGGTGCAACGCACTTTTCAAGTGCATCGCACCTGTAGCACCCTCTCTAACCTCATGTGCCAATACACGTAGAACGTAGAACGTGGAATCGGGAGCAATATTCTACGCTCTGCATTCTGCGTTCTACGTTTTCTACCAACTCATGTGGCGGACGTTGTCGCGTTCGTCGATTGGGGCATAGACGATGCCGCCCTGGAAGCCTTGGGCGACTAGCTGGCCCACCAAAAATTGCTGGGTAACCGGCATGCCGAGAGCGTTACGGCGGGCATATTCGGCCAGCGGCGAGTCGGGTTGATATTCGATGCCCAGACGGTTCCAGGCCGCCGCGCGGACAAGCGCAAGGCCGGTAAGGGTATGTGCATCCGCTGTGTTTGCCGGTGGGAGTGCAGCGTCGTTGGGCGCTATCCCCCGTCCGCCGCCAACAACGGGCAGGAAGATGGTGTAATCACCGGGCGGGCGGGTGGGGCCAGGTTGCAGGTCACTGCGCCGCACCGCCTGCCAGACGACGAAAAAGGAGACGTGCTGTCTGGCCGGCATACCGCCGCCGCACACCACCTCCGCAGCTCCGGTTGGCGCCCAACACCAAGGCCCCGACTCGCCCCGCTCTAGCACAAAGTTGCTGCCGGGGCCGGTGATGATATTGGCCCACCCTGAATGCGTCTTGGTCTGGCGCACCACGTAGTCGCGATAGGCGGGGTCGCCCAGCTTCTCAAAGCCATCGGACCAGAAGATGATCTCCTTATCGCGCATGAGCTGGCCATCCAACCCGATGACGGCGGCAAAGAGGTGGTGGTCGGCGCCGGCATCGTCAAAATAGTCAGGCGCGCCCCATGGTTTGAGGTAGGTATCACGCGCCCACTGGTTGACCGAACCGACATTGGTGGTGGGCTCCCATGACCCGTCGCGCGTCGTAAAGATGTCTTTGACCAGGTAAACGATGTCACCTTGGGGTTGATCGGAGCGCTCGTTGAGGGTACGAATCCGCACGTTGAGATACTCGACCCAGTCGCCCAGCCGGCGTGTGATTACCGGGGTGGTCGGTTTTTCGGGCTCGGTGGGCTTTTCCGGTTCCACCGGTTTTTCTGGTTCCACCGGCTCTTCCGGTTCGACGGGCGGTTGTTCGAGGTCCGTGCGGCGCACGGCTTGCCAGACGACAAAGGTAGAAACATGGTGGTTGGCAGGCAACCCGCCGCCACAGACAACCTCGGCGGCCCCGACCGGCGCCCAGCACCACGGTCCCGACTCACCCCGCTCCGGCACGAACGAGCTGCTTGGGCCCATAAAGAGATTGGCCCACCCGCTGCTCTCTTTAGTCCGTTCGCGCACAAAGCCAGTATAGGAAGGGTCGCCTAGCCGTTCAAATCCATCAGACCAAAAGATGATCTCGTGATTCTTGATGGGGTTGCCCTCGAGGTCGAGCACG
>QEUW01000086.1 GCA_003577005.1 Chloroflexota bacterium
GCCAACCGGCCGGCGCCGATGGGCCGGCTCCAATGCCAGGCGCAATCATTGTCAATGAAACTGTTGGTCCGGTCATAGTTGCTATTATAGTGCGATTGCTGTGCCCACAACAAGCACAAGCCCTTTCTAACAGCAATTACCTCCCGGCAGCCCCTCTTTGGGTATTTGGGGTATGTCCAAAATTTAGGGCCTGCCGCAGACCTTCCCGGAAGAGAGCGGAAACAGGCTGGTTGGGAAGTCGTCTTTGCCCTCTTCCGGGAAGGGAGGGCACGCGCCCTTGTCCCTTTTTCTGATGGCATCTCGCCCTACTCGCCCCAAATTTCGGGCGCCCCGGGTATTTTTTGCTATTTGCATCCTATTCTGGATGGTGGTAGAATCATAGAATCTTTCTTCGTCTTCGTAAAGTGCCGCTATTGTGGGTCTCCTGGCAATCGCAACAAGGCGACATCTGCTAAAAAAGCTCCCTCATTGTAGCTGTATTGTGCTCGCCGCCCACCCTACCTGGCAATCGCTACTGATTCAGTGCTGTTGCCGTTTTGCCAGAGAAAAAGCCTCGCTTCTGGTGAGATGGCAACAGCACCTGGTATAGCAGCTAGAGGTAGACTTGAGCCACCTGTTGGCTACGGCAGCTTGCTACAGGAAGCGTTTTGACCGGGCACAGGCTTTTGGATCTTCAAGAATACGAGGAGCAAACAGCTCCGGCACTAAACAATTGAGGGCCCCCCGATGATTGGACGTATTCTTATTGTCGATGATGATGATCTGTTGCGGCGGAGCCTTGCGTATAATCTGGAACGAGCCAATTTTCAGGTAAAGACTGTCGCTACTGCTGAAGCCGCCTTGGATCTGGCCCACGCCGACCCACCCGATCTCATCCTGATGGATATTGGTTTGCCCGGTATGGATGGGCTGGAGGCACTGCGGCGCCTGCGCCAGCAAATCCCGGTCATCTTTGTGACCGCCCGTTCGCGAGCCTTTGACGAGGTGCTTGGTCTCGAACTGGGCGCAGATGACTACATCGTCAAGCCCTTTGATTTTGAAGTTCTACTGGCTCGTGTGCGGGCAGTTTTACGGCGTACCCGCGACGATGTATACCGGGCAGCATCCTCCGGACCGCTTGTCATTGGCGACCTAGCCATTGATGTGGGCGCCTATACGGTGATGGTAAACGGGTGTCCGCTTCTCCTGCCGCCGCGCGAGTTTCGCGTCCTTTACACCCTTGCGTTGAGTGCCGGGCACGTTGTCCCCACTGAACAGATCATTGATCAGGTTTGGGGCGCCGAATTCCAGGGCGAGTCCCAAATCGTTTATGTCCATATTCGTTCCTTGCGCGAAAAGCTGGAGCAAGACCCCGCCAAGCCGGTGCGTATCGTCACTGTGCGCGGTGTTGGCTACAAGCTGGTTCCTCAGGAGGTCTGAGCATGGATAGACTGCGGGGCAGGCTGATCCTTAGCCATGCTCTGCCCACACTGGTGATCACCCCTCTCGTCGGTATTGCCCTCATCTATGTGCTGGAGACGCAGATCGTTCTGGCCAACCTTTCGAATAGCCTGACACGCCAGGCTGGGCTGCTTGCGGAAATTGCCCAAGATTTTCCCGAGATCTGGGAAGACTCTGCCGCCGCCCAAGCTTTTGTCGACCGCTTCCAAGACCCGCTTGCTGCCCAGATTATGCTGGTGGATAGCAGCGGACGCTTGCTGGCTTACAGCGATCCGGCGGATGCGCCACTGGCAGGTCAGCTCATCGCTCTCCCTGGGTTAGCGGATGTACAGCGCGGCCAGAACTGGGTGCAGGTCAATCACAGCCAGAATCTGCGCGCCGATGTGGCCGATGTATTGGTGCCGGCATACGCGGAACCAGGGCAGCAGCTCGTCGGCGCAGTCCGGCTGACTCACATCCTGGCAACTGTACGTGAGCGATTTGACCGGCTGCGCTCTCTTATTTTGCAGGTGCTGGCCGTTGGGCTTGGTCTGGGCCTTCTGCTGGGGTTGCTCCTGGCCCTGACGCTGGAACGTCCCTTGGTGAACCTGACGCAGGCGATTCACCGCCTGGTAGACGGAGAACAATCGGCGCTCGCCGAGCAAGGGCCGGTGGAGATGCGTCTGCTTATACGTGCGTTCAACACGTTAGTAGAGCGTTTGCGTACCTTAGAGATGACGCGCCGACGACTGCTGGCTAACCTTGTCCATGAACTGCGCAGGCCATTGGGGGCGTTGCGGTCGTCTGTGTACGCGTTGAACAACGGCGGGTGTGAGGACCCTACCCTGCGCGCCGAACTACTGGCTGGCAGCGATACAGAACTCAAACGTCTCCAGCGGTTGCTAGCGGATCTTTCTGCCCTATATGAGCAGGCGTCAGGCAGCCTGAAGGTGCAGCTTCAGCCGGTTGACCTCAACGAGTGGTTGGCAACGGTGTTGATCCCCTGGCGCACAGCGGCGCAGCAGAAGGGGCTGGCCTGGCAGGTGCAAAGCCCACTGTTGGCGCCGGCGGTGCCGATCGACCCAGACCGTCTGGCCCAGGCGTTGGGCAATCTGCTCAGCAATGCGATCAACTATACGCCGGCCAGCGGCGCAGTCACAGTCAGCGCCGGGGTGACAGCACAAAGCGCCTGGATCACGGTGCGCGACACCGGCCCGGGAATTACGCCGGAGGAACAGCTACACATCTTTGAACCTTTCTATCGGGGCCATACTCAGAGGAGTTCTTTACATGGCCTGGGTTTGGGTCTGGCCATTGCACGCGACCTGGTGGCTGCCCATGGCGGCCACTTGGAGATTGCAAGTACACCTGGCGCCGGCAGCTGCTTCACCATTCATCTGCCTCTGGCCGCGCCAGACCCGGCGCCACATGCAGCCGCATAACTGTTGCCTCACCGGCTACTGGCTAGCCTTCCCGAACATCGTTCTGTCTAGATGAAGCCTTAAGTGACCGACAGCTAAATTAAAGCTGTTCTTAAGGACAGTACTGGTCAAGTTATGTTAAACTTTGGCCAGAAAGCCCATCGCCGCTTTTCTGTTGGCCGCGTCCCCACATCCCTTCTTCGCAATCTGCTCCATCAGCGGTCCAGCCGGAAAGCTTCACCTTCGTACGCATTCGTCGTTTGCTTACCTTGGATTGCCCAGGCCTGCACAGGCGGCCGTAGCCCAGTGAAGCACCCACGCAGTCAAGTATTGGGTCTATTGTTGCATAAACCAAGGAAGAGAGAACCCGATAAAAAGGAGGTCAAGTGCCATGTAATGTTGAATTGAGCGGCTGTGCATTTCCCCAGGAGGTGTGACAATGAAAAAGTATCTCACGGTATCTATAGTGGTGGTCCTGTTGCTGGCCGTCGTGTCGCCGGTCGAGGCGGGTGCAAAAAAACCTGCGCCCCCTCAATCGCACGCGTTTGGAAAGGCACTCGAAGAATGGCAGTTGCTGTATTTCACCTGGTACCTGGGAGGCAGCCAGGCAGACCAAGTTCGCAATGTCCGTTTTCTCCCTCTGCCAGAGGGGGAGCCTACAGGTGAAGACCCAACTATCATCGTCGGCGAGCTCGACCTAACGCTGGAGGTGGGAACGGCCTTCGTGTTGCCGGTTCTCACCTTCATTGGTGAGACGTATGTCGAGGATGTGGCGGACGATGAGCCGTTGCCGGCTGAGATTTTTACCGGTGCGCCGGTCCTGGTATCTCTGAATGGCCAACCCTTGATTGATAGCGGCGTGGAGAACCTCGACAAGTATCTCTTTGGCCCGGTTTTCTTCGATCCCCCGATCCTCTACGACGAGCCGCAACCTCGCGGCGATGTAAACGCCGCGGCGGCGATCTTTGTCCAGGGCATTGGGTTTGTCTACCCGCCACTCCCGGTCGGCGAGCATACCTTAACGTTATTCGCCGTCTTCGAGGATTTCGGGGTCGGCTTCTCTAATACCTGGCACATCACCGTGCAACCCAAAGGAGGGGATGAGCCTGCGGCTGCAGTGGTGGTTGATGGCCTTGCCAGGGGCGCTGTCTCGCCCGGCGTGGCAACGGAGGGTGAAGTCGCCAGTACAGTCTTCCTTCCGCTGATCTCGCAAGCGCGGTAGTTGATACCGATTTTGACCTTCGGAAGCGCTCAGCTTCCGGGAAGGGTTATACCCCACCACATCTAGGTTCTGTTGATATTTCAGCGACACCAGAGGTGACTATCACTGGCGGCAGCATCGCGCCGTGATCGTTTTAGTCTCGCCACCAGTGGCAGTCACCTGCGCTGAGACCAAATGTCAACAGAACCTAATTATGCTTGAATTTGTTGCGACAGACCTGGCTCGCGGCTGGTTTGGTCAGTTGCGTCTGACCAAATGCTCTGCGGTGCAGCGGCGCAACAAGTTCAAGCAGCGTCTCTCTGGAAACCATAACTGACACCACTCGCCTGGCTCAGAGTAGTTGAGGTTGCCTCTCCTATCCTCCTCTATATTGCAAAGCTTGCAAAAGCCTGACAATTTCTTTAGATGTTTTTAGACTTTCTTTAGTTGTTTGTAAAGACATAACTCTCCAATCTGTGATAAAACTGGACTTTAGCTGCTATACTGCGTTGCTTTGAAAACCGGACTTTGCGAAGATGCTTACCTCTTCGAGTAACTCCGGTTTTCAAACAGAGCTCAGTATAACGAGCAGAGATGGCCCCCAATGATTCGCTGCCTGCACCCGGTTTCATATGGGGAAATTGGATTCTGGTGGTCATCACAACTCTCTTTAGTTCGGATATTCTCAAGATGATTCAGGAGCACAGCTATGAAACGATAATTCCAGCACTTCGAATCGTACCTCAATGACTTCCGGGCTGAGTGTTCCACTATGGCTTACACTGCACAATTCCCCACTCACAGCACAGGAATTCTGTACTGTCCAAGCACACAACTATTCCCAACAGGAGAGGGTAATAATGAAACACAGGTTTCATATACGATTTACATGGATTCTTACACTAGTAGGCATCGCGCTGCTGACTCTGCCGTTTACAGCGTTTGCCGACGATATCTCTAATAATCTCGATGCCGTGGCTGAAGTCATGCCGCTGACTTTAGGCGGCCCCAACGGTACCACACAGCTCTACGTTGTCCCGCGGAATGGCGACGGCAAGCCCGGTTGCAACCTGACTGGGGGCACCACGCTGGTTGTGTCGGTCAGTTCCGATAATCCTGCGGTGGCAACAGTCAGCCCCAGTTCGGTTACGTTTGGGAGCTGCGGCGACACGCCAACGCTCACGGTCACGCCGGTTGGCCTCGGCTCGACTACCATTTCACTGAGCCAGATCAGCAATAGTACCGGTGGCACGTTCAATCTAGTCCCTGCGACATTCATCGTCAACGTTGTGCCGCCACCAAACACACCTCCGAATGTCACAGTGATAGGTATCGCCGGTGGTGCGAGCTATCCAAAGGGAGCTGTTCCGACCGCGATCTGCCAGATCACAGATGCCGAGGATGGGAACTCGTCCTTCCCCGCCACATTAAGCGCCGTCACCGGCCCCTACGCGGTCGACGGGATCGGGGAGCAGACCGCAAGCTGCTCCTATACCGATGCTGGGGGCCTGACCGCGGCTGACTCACTCATATACGGCATTTTTGATCCTTCTCCCCCGCTTATCAGCTACGTACTCAATCCAGCCTCGCCGGATGGCAGCAATGGTTGGTATCGAAGCGCCGTCAGCCTCGTGTGGACTGTCGATGAGCTAGACTCGCCATCATCCCTCTCCAAGACGGGATGTGACAACCAGAACATCATCACAGACCAAGCTGAGATGATACACGAGTGTGCGGCCTCAAGCGCGGGCGGCTCTGCTGGCCCGGTGAGTATCTCGATCAAGCGCGATGGAACCCCGCCGACGATCAGCGGGAGCGCTTCGCCTGACCCCAACATCAACGGCTGGAACAACAATGATGTCACTGTATCGTTTAGTTGTGGGGACAATCTTTCTGGCGTAGCTATTTGTGGTCCGAACCAGATCCTTTCCAGTGAAGGGGCCGGGCAGGCGGTCGCGGGCACAGCCACCGATGAAGCAGGCAATACTGCCTCATCGATGATAACTAATATCAACATCGACAAGACACCGCCGAGCGTAGACATTATCGGTGTGACCAACGGCGCCGCCTATATTCTTGGCTCTGTGCCCGTAGTCTCATGTGCTACTCAGGATACCCTCTCTGGTGTGGCTACAAACGCTTCGCTCAGTGTGAGTGGTGGCCCGGTTGGCCCTGTCACCGCCACCTGCAGCGGTGCGGTAGACAACGCCGGTAACCCAGGGGGCAGTGTTAGTGCCGTCTACAATGTCATCTATGCCTGGGCCGGCTTCTTCCAGCCAGTGGACAACCTGCCGACCCTCAACATGACGAAAGCTGGCAGCGCCATCCCGGTCAAGTTCAGCCTGGGGGGCAATTGGGGGCTAAACATCTTTTGGCAAAGCTTCCCAGTTTCACGACCGATCAACTGTGACGGTAGCATGCCGAGTACTCAAATCGAGGAGACCGTAACAGCGGGGAATAGCAGTCTGAACTACGACGCGAGTACCAACCAGTACATCTATGTCTGGAAGACAGATAAGGGATGGGCTGGCGCCTGCCGACAGTTGGTGGTGAAACTAGTTGACGGTACAGAACATGCAGCAAACTTTAAGTTTGCCAAGTAGTAGCCAGCTCGTCAATAAATAAATGCCGAGCCACCCCTAGCAATGTTTGGATTTGGGATGCTTATCATCCCTGTCTTGTTGTGAGAATCGTCCTCTGATTCCGCAACAAACAAAGGGCCAGGAGTAACTCCTGGCCCTTTGTTTGTTGGCGTATGACCTCTGTTTCAGGTCTTACCACCGGGTGGCACCGGCCCTACCAACTTAAAACCTGTGCAGCGCTATCTGCTATTCCCCCGGCACCAACACCGTATCGATCACGTGGATCACGCCATTGGCCGTTTCGATATCAGCAGTGGTCACGGTGGCGTTGTTGATCATCACCATGCTATCATGCACCATGATGGTCAGCGGCTGCCCGCCGACTGTGTCAACCGTTTGGCCATCCAGCCCGACGACATCAGCCGCCATCACTTGACCGGGCACGACGTGGTAGAGCAGAACGTCGGTCAGCGCGCCTTGTGAGTCGGCCAGTAGGGTGTCGAGCGTGTCGGTGGGCAGGGCGGCAAAAGCCTCATCAGTCGGGGCAAAGACGGTAAAGGGACCCTCACCCTTGAGCGTATCGACCAGCCCGGCGGCCTGCACAGCCGAAACCAGCGTCGTAAAGTTGCCAGCGGCAATCGCGGTATCGACAATATCAGGGGTGGCGTCCGTGGCTTCCCCGGCTGCGGGTGCTGTGGTGGGCAGTGCCGGGGTAGCGGCGGGAGCGGCGGGGGCTGATGGTTGGCACGCAGCCAGCGCCAGAGTGGCTGAAAGGGCCAGGGATAGAAAGACGGTCTGTTTCATGGGATCTCCTTTTGGAGTTACAGGAAAAAACATCATTCTGAATTCTGACTACAAACAACAGGACAGCCTGCGATACACGATGTTCAAGTGTAACTTGAACAAATCGGTCATACTTTGCTCAAATATTGTGCAATATATAAACATTTATTGGACAAAACCGTGAGTCTACTTCCATTCTCACTATTGCTTTACTTTCACGTCGCCTGGGTAGTGGAATGCAGAGACCATGAAACCAGCCGTATCGTAGCACGAGATACGGTCGCCATCCGCGCCTTGTGCTACACTGTTGGAAAGAGCAGTAGAGGAAAAGTGAATGTGGTACAATGGGCAACAGATGGCGAACGGAGACCACCGTCTATCGTCTATCGCCGAGCCAGAGTGTCGTTTTAGAGCGGTCAATGTATGCAGGAACTGGTAGAATCATTCGAGCGTTTTTGGTCCAGTCTGTTGCCAGACCGGTGGCCCTCTTTCAATCAGTTTGTGGAGGCCATGGACCCTGTGGCCTGGACGCTCGTGGCGCTTCTGATCGGCGCAGTGGCAGTGGGAATCTTTTTCAGCATTACCACCCGCCGCACCTTTTTGCGGGCGGATGAGGTAGAAGCGACCCCGGAAATGGTGCTGGCACGGCTCAAACAAGACCCGACACGGCTCTCGCCCGTGGGGATTGTCAGCCGGCTGGGCGCCGACGCCACGTTGGAACTCCTAGAGTATGGTGACCAGATTCGTACCCACGAATGGCGGTATAAGTGGAGCAGCGTTCGCGAAGAGTTGCTCCGTCTGTTGAGCCAACAAAATGCCTTTGGGCCAACTTATGCCTTGGCGCGCTACTATCGCAGCGCCGACAACCAGGAGCCGGATACGCTACGCATCCGCCGTACGGCGCTGATCCACAAACTGGGGACGGTACGCCATCTCGAACCCGACGCCGACAACAATCCGGCCGAATTGCGCATCCGCTGCCACCCCGCTGAAGTGGAAGGTGATCTTGGCTTTGATGGCCCGACTCAATGGCTGCTCCCCGACGAACCGGCCCCGCCCCCCAATGGCCCGGTGATCGAGATGGACCCCATCGATTTTCGCACTCTCCAGGATGCGGAACTTCACCTCCACATTCGACGTACACCAATGGTAGGTGGAGGATTCCGCTTGCAACTCCAAAAACGGCGCAACATGTGGGTCGTGGTAGAGGAAGAAATGGAGTGGGTGAGCTGATAGATATGATGGATAGCGGTAAACGATCAATTGTTAATCCCAACCTATGACTGAGTCGACTTTTTCGCTCTTACGTATTTTGACCTTTCTGAATGTCACTGTAGCGTCGGTGGCGGTGATTCTCGCCTTTTCGCTCATGGCGTACATGTTTACCTATAACTTTCGCAGCCCGGTGGCGCGACGTTTTGCTTTGCTGCTGGCCTGTGTCATGGTACCCTATGCCAGCGAAGTAGCGCTGACGCGCGTGGTCTCGCCTGAATCGGCCGAACGGTGGTTGCGCTTCGAGTGGTTGGGGATCGCCTTTTTGCCAGCGGCCTACTATGTTTTCTCCACTAGCGTTTTGCAGACGACCAATTATCGTATCCGCCGGCGGCGTTGGACAGCAGGCGTTGTGACCATCCTGAGTGCGTTGAGCGCAATCGACGCCCTGTTTGGCGTGCAACTGGTCAACGATGTGCGGTTTGCCCCCCCTATCAATTATCTGGAGGCTGGGCCGTACTTCTGGATCTTTACCCTCTTTTTTGTTGTCGCCGTCGTGCTCTCCATGCAGAACATTTGGAAGGCGCGCCAGCGTTGCCTCACCGAAAGCAGCCACAAACGGATGACCTATCTTCTCCTGGGCTTTGTGGCGCCGGGTGTGGGTGTCTTTCCCTATCTGATCGCCCTCAGCCGGGTTTCGGAGGTGCAATCCAATATCGCGGTGCTGCTGGTTTCCCTCGTTGGCAATTTAGCCGTGGCCGCCATGATCGTGTTGATGAGCTATACGGTCGTCTATTTTGGCGTGCTCACACCCGACCGTGTCGTCCGCTACCGGCTGTTGCGCTTCTTTATGCGCGGCCCCGTGGTCGCTATCCTGGTCATCCTCTCGATTCAGACGTTGCCTACGGTGGAGCGGATTCTGGGCCTGCCGCGCGATATCGTGCTCTTTAGCGTGATCACCGGAGTGATCGTCACCAGCCAGCTGGTCCTGAGTATCTCCAAAGCGCTGGTAGACCGTCTGGTCTATCGCGAAGATTACGATGAGGTGGTATGGCTGCGCGAGCTCGACCGCCGGCTGCTCACCACCAGCGACCTGCGCCAGTTTTTAGAGAACAACCTGTCGGCGCTTTGCGAGCTGTTGCGCGTCCCGTCCGGTTTTGTGGCCGCCGTCGTGGGGCCGGACCTGGTGCTCGAAGCGGTGGTGGGACCGGAGGAGACGCGCGGCCAGGTCACGGCTGTCAACGACTGGAGCGATGTGCTCAACCGTGTGCTCAAACATGCCCAACCACTCCGGCCACTCTCCCACGCCGGCTTTTGGGTCTGGCCGCTGCTGGAGAGCAACGGCGACGGTGATGGGCGGCGCGTCTTTGGCATCTTGGGGGTCAAGGCGCGCACCGAAACACCGCTGCTCAGCCTCGACGAGGTGGAGGTGCTGGCCAAGATGGTAGAGCGCATCACCAGCGCCCTGGCCGACCGCCGCCTGCAACAAAATGTCTTTGTCGCGCTGCGCCGCATCATTCCGGAGATCGAGCGCATCCAACAATGGCGCGGGGTGGTGCCCTACACGGCGCTGGAGAGCGAACGGGAGCCGACCGCTGCGCTGCTCGACCCCAGCCCCATTCACAGCCCCGAATTCGAGGAGTGGGTCAAAGATGCCCTCTCGCATTACTGGGGTGGCCCCAAGTTGACGCTCAGCCCGCTGGTTCAGTTGCGCAGCGTCCGCGATGCGGTCGAGCGTGCGGACGGCGACCCGACCAAGGCGCTGCGGCTGGTGCTCGGCTTGGCCATCGAGCGGCTCAAACCAGAAGGCAAACCTAATCTCAGCGCCCCCGAATGGTTGCTCTACAACATCCTGGAGATGCGCTTTATCCAGGGACGCAAGGTGCGCGAGATCGCCGACCGCCTGGCCATGAGCGAGAGCGATCTCTACCGCAAACAACGGGTAGCCATCGGCCAGGTCGCCCGTGTGCTCAGCGAGATGGAACAGATCAAGAATGGTCAATTGTGAATTGTCAATGGTCAATTGCTAGTGGGTATACGTCCCAGCGCATTCACCGTTCACCATTCACCATTCACCATTCACAATTCTCATGACCCGCCAACGATCCCGGCGCACGCTCCCCCCCTGGTGGGAGGAGTTGCGCGAGAATCTGAGTGTCGAGTTTATCGGGCTGATCATCTTTTTGGTCGGCGGTTTCTTGTTGCTTAGCCTACTGCCGTCAAGCGACCCTTTCCCGCGCGCGTTGCCCTGGCTGACGCAGATGGTGGGGTGGACGGCGCCACTCCTCACGCTGGCCCTGCTGGTCCTCGGCGCCGTGCTCATGGTCGGCTCACGCGCTGGATACTGGAGCGTTGAGGCCATCATCGGCGCCGAACTGTTGTTGTTGGCGCTCCAAATGGGCACCTTTACCTGGCAGAACAACGCCCCAAACTGGGCGCCACAATTGGATGGCGCCGGTGGGGGGCTGGTGGGCGCCACGCTGGGAAGTCTGTTGATCGCCGGCTTTGGCCGCGAACTGGCGCTGCTCCTCATTGTCCTGGTCGGCGCGAGCGGCCTCTACCTGCTGATGCGCTACACGCCCCTCTTCTTTCTCTACCGGGGCTTTTTCAACGGGATGCCGCTGATTGGCGCGGCTGTGGCGCTCTGGGAAAAAGGGAAAGCCCGGCTCCACACACCATCCATGCCAGAACCCTCGTTTGCACCTCCACAGGGGGCAAATTTCGTCTCTGCCCAAGACCCAGAGCCGCCAACGGCTGCTGGCGGCAGAACGAAGTCACACGCTGCCGCTGCGCAACCAGCTGATCCGCCGCTGGCCGAACCGGCTGCTGGTCCCCGGCCAACAAGCGACCAGCCCGGCCAACCACCAGCAGCCACGGCCAAGCGGGCAGGCCGGAATCGCCGCACGAAAGTGGATGCCACTGACCTCCAGGCTGCGCCCGCTGGCGGTCCGTTGCCCGCGCTCGACTTGCTGGTCGCCGACCACGCGCGCGATGAACGGGTCGATGTCCAGGCGCTCCAACAGCTGATCGAGACGACCTTAGCTGATTTCAACGTCCCTGTGCGCACCATCCATGTGGAAAGCGGGCCAACGGTGACCCAATTCGGCGTCGAGCCGCTCTATCTGGAGCGCGCCGGCCAGCGGCGCAAGGTGCGCGTCAGCCGGATTGTCAACCTGGCCGATGACCTGGCGCTGGCGCTGGCCGTGCCCGCCGTGCGGATCGAGGCGCCGGTGCCAGGCCGCCCGTATGTCGGGATCGAAGTGCCCAATCTCGAAAAGAAGATGGTCACGCTTCGTGGCATCCTGGAGAGCAAGGCGATGCAGCAAGGCGGGGCGCTGGCGTTGCCGCTGGGGCGCAACACTGCCGGTGCGCCGGTCGTGATGGATCTGACCAAAGCGCCGCACATCTTGATCGCCGGCGCCACTGGGGCTGGCAAGTCGGTCTGTATCAACGCTATCGTTACCGGGCTCCTCATGCAACATGGGCCGGACCGGCTACGCTTTATCATGGTCGACCCCAAGATGGTGGAACTGCCCGGCTACAACGGGATTCCTCATCTACTGGGCAACGTCATCACCGATGTCGAGCAGGTGATGGGCGCGCTCACGTGGCTACTCTTGCAGATGGACGACCGCTACCGTCTCTTCCAGCAGGCGGGCGTCCGCAATCTGGAGAATTACAACGCCAAAATGCTCAAAGGCAAAAAAGGTGCTGGGGAAGGCCAACCGTTGCCCTACATCGTCCTCATTATCGACGAGTTGGCCGACCTGATGATGACCGCCGCCGAGGATGTGGAGCGCCAGATCTGCCGCCTGGCGCAGATGGCGCGCGCCACCGGCATCCACCTGATTCTGGCGACCCAACGGCCCAGCGTCGATGTGGTGACCGGGTTGATCAAGGCGAACTTTCCTTCGCGTATTGCCTTTGCCGTCACCAGCCAGACCGACAGCCGGGTGATCCTCGACACACCGGGCGCCGAACGGCTGCTCGGTCGCGGCGATATGTTGGTGATGCGGTCCGATGTAGCCAAACTGGGGCGCGTCCAGGGCTGCATGGTTGGAGAAGATGAGATCGCCCGCGTCGTGGCATTTTGGCGACAACAGGCCACACTCGAGGGGACTCCGACCCCGCCTCCCTGGTCAGCGCTCATGGACCGGCTCGACGACGAGGAGGAGCTGTTGCAGGAAGCATTGGATGCGGTGCAGGGGTTGACGCAGGTCACAACCAGCCAGTTACAACGCAAACTGCGTATCGGCTACCCGAAGGCCGCCCGGCTGGTTGAAAAATTGGAAGAGAAGGGTTTCCTTGGCCCCGACCAGGGTGCAGGCCAGGGACGCAAGGTGCTGTTAAAGAAAGAGGACGAAGAGGAGGAGGTAGACAGGTAGACAGGGAAACAGATGATACTTCCCTGTCTACCTGTCTACCAAAATCACGCCGCCGCAAAAATCTGCTCAAACTCATCGTGGTTGAGCGTCTCCTGGTCGATGAGCGCGGCGGCCACAGCGTGTAGTTTTTGGATATTTTCCGTGAGCAATTGTTTGGCGCGGCTGTAGGTCTTGTCGATGATCGAGCGCACCTCGGCATCGATGGCCTCGGCCACTTCTTCGCTGTAATCCCGTTGTTCGGCCAGTTCGCGCCCCAAAAAGACCAGCTCTTCCTGCTGGCCGAACTGGAGCGGCCCCATCTTTTCGCTCATGCCAAACTTGGTGACCATGGCGCGCGCCATCTGCGTCAACTGCTGGATGTCCATCCCCGCGCCGGTGGAGATATGGCCAAAGACGAGCTCTTCGGCAATGCGACCGCCTAGGGCGACGGCGATGTTATCGAGATAGTAGGAGCGCGAAGCAAGCACCCGGTCCTGTTCGGAGACTCGCCACACGTAGCCGCCGGCCTGGCCGCGCGACACAATTGTGATCTTTTGCACAGGGTCGGCGTTCTTGACCAGTTGGGCCAGCACAGCGTGACCGGCCTCATGGTAGGCCAGCACCTTCTTATCTTCGGGGGTGATAAGCCGGCTGCGACGCTCTGGCCCGCCCATGCCGATACGTTCCACAGCCTCCTGCAACTCGGCCATGCCGATGGCTCGCTTATCCCGCCGCGCGGCCAGGATGGCCGCTTCGTTGACAACATTTTCCAGGTCGGCGCCGACAAAGCCAGGCGTCTGTTTGGCGATCCGGTCCAGATCGACATCTGGCGCCAGTGGCTTACCTTTGACATGGACACTCAGAATCGCACGGCGCCCCTGGATGTCGGGCCGGTCCATCGTGACGCGGCGGTCAAAGCGACCAGGGCGGAGCAGCGCCGGGTCGAGGATGTCGGGCCGGTTGGTAGCGGCAATCAGGATCACATTGGTGTCGGTGCCAAAGCCATCCATCTCGACCAGGATCTGGTTGAGCGTCTGTTCGCGCTCGTCGTGCGAGCCACCCAGCCCGGTGCCGCGATAGCGCCCTACGGCGTCGATCTCGTCGATAAAGATGATGCACGGGCTGTTGCGTTTGGCCTGCTCGAAGAGGTCGCGCACGCGGCTGGCGCCCACGCCCACAAACATCTCGACAAATTCGGAACCAGAGATGCTAAAGAAGGGCACCCCCGCCTCGCCCGAAACGGCCTTGGCCATGAGCGTCTTGCCGGTGCCCGGCGGGCCGACCAACAGCACGCCCTTTGGGATGCGGGCGCCCAGTGCGGCAAATTTTTGCGGTTCTTTGAGAAATTCGACGACCTCTTGCAATTCCTGTTTCGCTTCGTCCGAGCCGGCCACATCGTCAAAGGTGACGGTCGGCTTGTCACCCGTGAAGAGGCGGGCGCGGCTCTTGCCAAACGAGAGCGCCTGGTTGTTGCTCCCCTGCGTCTGGCGGAAAAGGATAAAGAAAAGCCCGGCAATAAAGAGCAGCGGCAGCAGGTTGATGAGCAAGGCAAACCAGTTGCTGCTGTTGCTCGGCGCGGCATAGGCAATATCGACCTGCGCCAGTTGTTCGGGCGTCACGCCCAGACCGACCAGCGTTTCGCTCAGTGGCACACCATATTCGCGCCGGGTCAGATATTCATTGTTGTTGCGCAACGTAACCCGCACTTCTGCTCCGCGTACATCGATGGTGGCAACCTCGCGTTGCTGAACCGCACGGGCCAGTTCAGACATAGTAATGGTGTCCGGCGTCTGCGATGACCACGGCACATTGAAGAACAGCACGGCCAACGAGACCATGATCAAGAGATAAACAAACGCGTTACGCGTCCAATCGCGATTCAATAAGACCTCCTTGTCCAACCTGGGCTGGACAGGTGCAATCAGCCAAAACGTTTATAAAAGTATACCAGACTGTAGCCGCTTTTGGCTAGTGAGGTTGATTACGCGCAGAAATTCCAAAGGGCAGGAATAGACCATGGGATTGGGCGGATCGGAGCGGATTTTCAAGAACGATGATCCGCGGTCAATCGCCGCCCCATTGAAAACCTTGGATTAAGCGTTGGGGTGCCAGTCCCCTCAGGGTGGAGCATCTTATGAAAAGTGGGTGCGCAAGATTGCCTCAGCGGCATGATAGCCGCACATACCGTGTACACCGCCGCCCGGTGGCGTGGATGAAGAGCAGAGGTAGAGACCCTTGACAGGTGTCGCGTAGGGATTCCACCGGCGCACGGGCCGCGTCCACATCTGACCCAAGTCTTGCACGCCGCCGTTGATGTCGCCACCCACGTAGTTGGGGTTGTATGCCTCCATGGTGGCCGGGCCGCGCACACTGCGCGCCAGCACTAGGTCGCGAAAGCCAGGGGCAAAGCGCTCGATTTGCGCCTCGATCCGCTCGGTCATGTCCACCGTTGAGCCGTTGGGGACATGGCAGTAGGCCCACAAGGTCTGTTGCCCGACGGGGGCCCGCGTTGGGTCGAAGAGGCTCTGTTGAGCAACCAGCACATAAGGGTGTTCGGGGTGCTCCCCCTGCCAGACCAGCCGCTCAGAGTGAGCGATTTCCTCCAGCGTATTTCCCAGGTGGACTGTGCCCGCCAAACCGCATTCGGGCGCCCGCCACGGGACCGGCCCCGCCAGCGCATAGTCGATCTTGAAGACGCCCGATCCATAGCGGTATTGTTCGAGCTGACGGCGATAGCGGGTAGGCAGGCGATTCCCGGCGATCCGCAACAACTGGCGCGGTGTCACATCGAGCGCGTAAGCCTGCGCCGGGGGCAACTCGGCAAGCGACGTCACCGTCTGTCCCGTCACGATCTCACCGCCCAGCGTGCGGAAATGGGCGGCCAGCGCATCGGCGATCTGTTGCGAGCCACCGCGCGGCAGCGGCCACCCCACCGCGTGACCCAGGATACCCAGCACCAAGCCAAACGAGGCTGTGAGAATCTGTTCGAGCGGCAGGATTGAATGCGCAGCCAGGCCGGCAAAGAGGGCGCGCCCGCGCTCGGTTTGAAAGACCCACTCCGCTAACCCTTGCGCCGGCCACAACGCCCGCACCCCCATCTGGGCCAGCGCTATGGGCGAACGCGGCAGCGGTAATGGGCCCAGGAGCATTGGCGCTAGTTGCTCCCACGAGTTGACCAGCGGCTCGAATAGACGCCGCCAGGCGCGGCCATCATCCCCAATAGAAATTGCTGTATCCTCCAGCGAACGATGGAGCGCCACTGCGGTTCCATCCTCCAAGGGGTGGGCCAGTGGCAACGTAGGGTGGATCCACTCTAACCCGTAGTCGGCTAGCGGCAGCGTACGGAAAAACGGGGAGCCCATCCCCAGCGGATGGATCGCCGAACAGATGTCGTGGCGAAAACCGGGCAGCGTCAGTTCGGCGGTCCGCGTCCCTCCACCAACAGTTGCGTGGCCCTCGAACAGGGCCACGCGCAACCCGGCCTGGGCCAGGCGAATGGCACAAGCGAGACCGTTGGGACCGGCGCCGACCACAATGGCATCATAGCTCATCGAGACAGTAACTTTCGTACAAAATCGATGGGCACATAGAGGCCCGAACGAATAGCGGCGTTGTCCCAAACGTTACCGGTTTGCCGGCCACGTTGAGATTGATCGCTTCAGCCGGTGCGCTTACAGCCGGCAAGGTTGCGACTGGCTCGGCCCAGTTGCTCGTGTCGTGCGCTGTTTGCTCAATCGTTGGCATGGTCGCACCTCCTTACTGTCTATCCGAATGACGCTGCGACCGACCCCTTTCGGGGGTGTAGTTGTCGGAGCCGCAACCGTTATTCGGATAAGTTCTCAGCCAACTGCCGCGACTGCCGCTGCCTCATCGTCATAGATGCCGATGGCGCTGTCGAGCCGGGTGAGGTCGAAGATCTGCCGGTAGTGGTCGCTCAGGCCGTAGGCGAGCAACTTCTGTTTCTGGCGCTGCACGCGAATAAGCAATGTCACCAGCAGGCCGATGCCGGAACTGTTCATATACTCCAAATCGCTAAAATTGAGAATCACTGCTGCTACACCCGGTTGGCTGGCCTCGGCGTATGCCGCCATGAGCGCTGCCTCGGCCTGGCCGCTGATCTCGCCGCGGATGTCAATCACCGCAGCACGGTTTGAGACTTTGCGAACGGTGAAGTCCGCTTGTGATGCTGCCATCTTCCCCTCCACAGATAATTTTTTCATTAAGCCGCCAGATTGAATATCAATTCAATCGTATGCTGCTCTTCATCGTTTTGGATGCGTAGCTCATCTACCATGTTCTTGATCAAAAAGAGACCCCACCCGCGCGGCGACTGCATCCCCTCGAGCTTGGCCTGTAAGTCGGGCTCGGGCACGGGCGGAATCGGCCCGCTAGCTCCATGGTCGGTAATACGGATGACCAGTTGTTGCGCTGACCCCCACACTTCGATGTCGGTAGGCAGATCGGGCTGGAACTGATTGCCGTGTTCGATAGCGTTCATCGCCCCTTCGGCGACGGCGGTTTTGACCCGCTCCAGCGTGCGCGGGGGCAGCACCAGCGCAGCAGTGACAACGTTCGCTACTTTGTCCATCACCTGGCGTTCGTTGCCGCGTTCGCTCGGGACAGAAAACTCCGCCAGCAGACGCTGCTCTCCTTCAGACTGCATGTCATTCCTCGAATTCTCGCCTGGCGCAGGTGCGGTGGCCGGCACCAACCGTTCCAGGACCACCAGGGTCACGTCATCTTCTTGCTCCCACGCTTCGCCGACAAAACGCTCCAGGTCAGCGCGCATCACCTGGATCAGGTTCTGATCGCGCTGGTACGCCCCAACTGCGGCGAGCACGCGAGGGAAACCGAACATCTCGCGTGCTTCGTTGTGCGCCTCGGCCAACCCATCGCTGTAGAGCAAAATGAGTTCGCCCGGCGCCAGTGTAGTCTCGGCTTCTTCGTATTCCATATTGGGCAGCAGACCAAGCGGCATGCCCCGCGCACGCAGTTCAACTACCCCTCCGGCCGTGTACAGCGCGGGTAGGTTGTGACCGGCATTGGCAAACCAAAAGCGCCCGGTAGCCGGGTCGAAGACGGCGTAGAGACAGGTCACAAACATCTTGGGGGGGATCTCGGGGTGGAGCAACGTGTTGACGCGCGCCAACACCTGGCCGGGCGCCGAGTGCCGTTCGGCAGCGGCGCGCAAGATACTCCGGGTCGAGGCCATGACCAGCGCCGCCGGCACACCCTTATCGGTCACATCGCCGATGACAATCCCCAGCTTCCCATCAGGCAGCCCGATAAAGTCATAAAAATCGCCACCTACGGCCTGGGCCGGCTGCCAAAAGGCGTCGAGCCGCCAGCCGTCGATGGCGGGCAGTTTGCGCGGCAAGAGCGTCTCTTGGATGATGCGGGCGACGCGCAACTCCTGTTCGATCCGTTCGCGCTGGAGCGCCTCCAGCCGTTGTTGTTGCACCAGTTGGGCCACGCGCAAAGCTGGCGCCGTCTGGCTGGTGAGCGTCGTCAACAGTTTGAGATCGTCGCTCGTATACTCTTGCTCGCTCAGGCGTGGCCCCAGGTTGAGCAGCCCGATCAATTCGCCCTGGCTGATGAGTGGCGCAACCAGACGCACGCCCGCTGCCTTGAGCTCGCGCACCGCTGGCGAGTCGAGCGTCACTTTTTCGAGATCGATGATTCCGGTGTATTCCTGAACATAGGCCAGAAAAGGGTCGCCCGGCATGATCGACGGCGGTGCGCCGGCCACCCGCTGCGGGAGTTGCAGATCAGCCGGCGATGCGTCCGCGGGCTTTACCGCGCCATCCTTCGAGTGTAGCCAGAGCCGGTGCAACAGATTACGCATGGAAACCTCGCAGTAGATCAGATAGATCGTGCCCGTCCACCGTAGCCAGCCAGAGCGCGACATGCGCTGGCTGCATCGTTTCTTGCACCACGTCAACCAAATCTGTGCGCAGTGTCTCTAATTCTACCTCATTCCGGATCTTTGCACTGAAGCGCGCCAGAACTTGATCGCTGTTATACCGCTTGCGATAAAACCGCCGGTCAATGAGATGCTGCACCGAGCGCCGGAGCGGGGCAAAGAGTGCCGCGATCAGCAGCGTCGCCAACACCGTCTCAAGTTGCGACGGTTGCGCCGAGAAGACCGGTCGCACCGTTTCAAGCAACAGAACGGCCCCAAAGTACGTAAGCGCCAACAAGCCAGACAGAACCGTATAGATCAGTGTACGGCGAATGACCAGGTCGATGTCCCACAGCCGGTAGCGCAAGATCGCCACACCAAAGGTCACGGCGGTGAAAACCACTGTTCCAGCCATGAAGGCGTCGATCACCATCCGCGTGTGGGTGCCGTTGGTCATCCACGCCGGTGCAAAGGTGAGCAACAGTTCGTTGAGGCCGATCCAGGCGACGGTAGTGATGACCAACCCAAAAACGACCCATTTGGTCTGTTGACGCTGCACGGCGTTCGATCTGCGCCGATAGCGATAGATCTGCGCTCCGATCCCTGCGCCAAAAAGCACGGCCAACGTAAGATATTGGACAAGCGCAGGCCACATCCCAAAACTGATGATCCGTCTGACAGCATCCGGTACAACTGGACCAATAAAGAGGGTCGATAGGCCTATCACTACCCAGGCCGCCGCCAGCCAACGCGTCCAGCCGGGGACAAACCGGCCATCAGGGAAAAGGTAGAGCAGACAAGTGAAGCCGGTCACGATCAACATCTCGATAAAGGCGAGCAACCGGAGCCACAATAGGTGCCGTTCGGCCAACCCGCCAACCAGTTCGGTGGAGTAGACGCCAAAGACGATCAAAGTGAACGAGGCAAAGATTGCCATGCTATCATCGGAGCGGCGCCAGAAGATCAGCGCCGCCAGCGCCAGGTATACTACGGCAAAGAGCACAGTCAGCCCGATGTTGTAGAGTGCGTAGATCTGGAGCGATATACCGTTTTCTGTTAACGTCTGCGCGACCGCTGGCAACAGTTGATCATCGGCGCAACCGGGCGGCGTGCAGACGGTCATGAGCCGAGTATAGCCAACTACCACGGCGTAGATGAATACAGTGAGTGAAAAGCCATAGAAAAGCACCCAGAGCAGGCGCACAGCCCATAGCCAGCGCTCCTCCAGGCGGGGTCGGTCTCGTGTGGATTGAACATTTGCTGCAACCATTGGCTCTGTCTACTTCCCTTATTCTACCCGTTTGCGATTTCCCTATCCTGGCGTTCGACCCGGCGTCGAACGGCGAGGGGTGAAGCAGTTGCCCTTGCCTCTATTAAACCAAACACAAGACGCCCTATGGTGACGCTTTGTACCACAAAAACTACGACACAATGCGCGGCTCGTCTGGTTGTATCACCCGTTTTGCCAATAAACTCTACTTTAGCAGCTTTCCGTATAGACATCGTTACGGGGCGCGTTACGGCGCTGTGAAAAACTGGGGTAACCCAGTACGACAACGAGACTTCATGTGGCGGCCTAACTCGACCTCCGCGCCCAAAGGGCCCCCGTGGCCGGAAATTGTCTGGTTGAGAAAGTTGATTCCGGTCACGGGGGCCCTTTGGGCGCGGAGGTCCTGACGGCGACAATCATCAAAGTCTCGTTGTCGTACTAGGTTCGTTGACGTTTGCCGGGCAACGAGTGACTCGGCCAAGGGGTGCGTGCGATGCATCTGAAAGACGCTTGCACGTACCAGGTGCATCGCCCCGCTGTGTAGGCTGAAATGTCAACAAACCCCAAACCTCGCCCGAGCGCTTGTCTGATTTTTACTTTACATGTACACTACGGATCTCCATCTATGCTATAATCAGTA
>QEUW01000657.1 GCA_003577005.1 Chloroflexota bacterium
TCGCGATGATCGCACCGATACCGCTGCGCCGGCCAAACAAAATGTCCAACCCGACGGCAATGAGGATCACCGGCCAGAAGCGGAAGAGCATCTGCCAGACATTCACCGTGAGCACACCTAAATTGCTAAGCAGCAACAAAATGCCTAACCCAATCAGCAGAATTGGGCCGAACAAACTGCTGCGATTTTTGCGGGTTTCCATAGGATTCGCGCCTTTCTGATCTGAATCATTCTCATGAGTACGTCAAATGACGCATTGCTTTCCTCGACTGACGGCCATTGCTTTAGTCCACGTTGAATGCTATCTTGGTTCGGGTTTCAGTGTGGAAAGACAACACCATATGGGGACACTGCTCATGACTACCCCGGCCAATCAGAATACAGGTTGTCTCTCTTTTCTCCTCAACCTGTTCAAACCTGATGACAGCAAAAGCAATTCACCCGAATTCCTTTCTTATCAAGTGCGTGATGACTTTCTCACTCCGGCTGAATTCTCGTTTTACCGTACGCTCTCTTTCGTCGCCGGAACACACGTGACGATCTGCCCGAAGGTGCGGCTGGCCGACATTCTCTTCGTAAGCCGTCCTAAAGATCGCCTCGCTAGCTTTAACCGTATTGCCCAACGGCACGTAGATTTTCTCGTATGCGATGCGGCTTCCATGAAACCACTCATTGCTCTCGAATTAGATGATAGCAGCCATGACCGACCTGCACGCCAGGTGCGCGATGAGTTCATGGACAAAGCGTTTCTAGCTGCCGGGCTGCCACTCTTGCGCATCCCAGCACAGCGGAGCTACAGCCAGCAGGCAATCGCAGCTCAACTTGCACCTTTTCTGCGAGACCAAGCGCAACCGACCATCAAATCTGCGCCGGCAGAAGCGAACAAAAACAGTGAAACCCAACTCGCCCCCCTCTGCCCCAAATGTGGTGTACCGATGGTGGCGCGAGTCGCAGTCAAGGGTAGACACCAGGGTGAGCAATTTTATGGATGCCCCAATTATCCCCAATGTCGCGCAGTGCAGTTTGCAGAGAGCCAGGCACCAGCGGCAAGCCTGGAAAATGGCTGATGTATCTAACCAACTGCACCTATACGAATATCAGACGAATATCAGAATGAGCGTTATGATTTCCAACCCTCCTATGTGACCCTTTGGCCGTCTTGCGTTCGTCAGCAGAGCTTCAGGAATAGACCCATGTCAAGCATTTGGACCCGTATCAGGCAGTTGGAGGGGCAGACGCTATACACTGCTGCCCGCCAGAGGCCTTTCAGAATTGACCGTGTCAGCAACAAACTGATATTTTACACCCTCGGTAGCACTGGCAACGAGCGGTCTTCCTTACGGGAAACGTTCGAGCAGATCGACAACCTCGGCCTCAAGCAGCACGAAATCACTCGAGGTCGGGTTGACGAGGAAATCACGACCGCTGATCGATTCAATACATCGTATGTACATGCCATCTTGTGCGCGATTGACCGGGCGATATGACCTCAATTGCAGACTACCCCCAATCGCTCCAGTAATGGCAGGGCACATATGCCGAGATATTAGCCTGCCTGGCGCGACGAAAGGTTGCGCCAGATGAGGAACACACCACCCACGATCAGCACCAACGGCCAGAGATAGCCAAACGCGCCGATAAAGGGTGTGCCGATCAAGATGCCCATCACCAGCAGGATCACACCGGGGATAAAGGCCCAGCGCAACCCGTGTTCAGCCTGGCCCCGTTCGCCACGCGCCGGCAGCACCCCCAGCAACAAAAAGGTAAGGCCCAGGCCGATAAAGAAGACCCCACCGCTGTCCATCCAGCGCGGACCAAAGGAATCGATGCCGGCCACGATACCCAGCGTTGTCATCACGCCCGCCGGGATCACCGCCCACCAGTTTTGCGGGTTTGCCAAGTAGACCAGCGCAAAACCAAACCCAATCGAGAAGAGAAAGATCGAGCCACTGACAGGCTGGAGAAAACGTGGACCCACCTCACCAAAAAAGACAGTGGCCGACAACCCTAACAGTGTACTGCCGGGAATGGCCGCCCACCAATTGGACGCCAAGTCTTTCAAGAAAAGATACAAAAAGAAGAGCCCGGCCGCGCCAAAGAGCACGACCCACATCAGGGCTGCCAGACCACGGAAGATCCCCAGGTTTTGCAGCAGGAAGAGCAAGCCACCCACAATCAGCAAAATACCCCAAAGCGCGTTGCTCTCTTTCCAACGATTTTGTTGTGTCATGGTTTCATCCCCTTATCTCGTTTCATGGTTTTTTCTCTTGCTACCCGGTGTAGGACAGACACCCAGCCACTATCACAATACAATAAGCCCGCAAGGACTGCATCTACCGTCTGGCCGATTTGTCCCAGGGCAGAGCACCGGTATTTTGACTGGTCACCTGACCAGGTCTGTTTGCAAAGGCGTTCTTTAGTCTCATTACGCATTTTAGGGTGCAAGGTTGCTGCACTTATGCAAAGAAAAGCCCGGAGCCATCGCAAAGACGCTCCGGGCGTTCACGCAGGTGACAGTCACCTGGGAGGTGACTGTCACCGAACCTCTATCCTCCTTTACGGTAAGTTGTAACAGTTGCCGGTGTTGAATTGCACCGAATGGTCAGGATTGGCGATAAGCACGCAGATCTGGCTTGCTCCCGTCGGTCGCTCTGCCAGCGTGATACCGTTGTAGGATGTCAGGCTGCCATGCACATGCCAGATTCCCGTCCCTGGCGCCCCCGCCTGCTCCGGCGGCACGGTGTTGAAGAAGAAGTGGACGTGCTGGCCCGGCAGTTGCGGGACAAAGCCCGTGGTGGTAAAGCTCACGACATAGCGATCACCTGCCACGCCGATGCCGGTGATCTGTGCGCGCTGCACGCTGCCCCCACTCTGCTGGATCAGCGGCAGGTAGAGGCGGTCCGGCTCCTGCACCGACGGGCGTTGCGCCGTGGT
>QEUW01000658.1 GCA_003577005.1 Chloroflexota bacterium
CTCAAAGGGATAGAGCCGGTTGGGGACAAAGAGGAGTGCCCGGCCGCCCGGTTTGAGAACGCGCACCAGTTCGGCAACGGCTGCATGGTCATCCTGGACATGTTCCAACACCTCGTGGCTCAACACCAGGTCGAAGCGGTTGGCTGGATAGGGTAGCATTTCAGCAGCAGCCAGTTGCAGATAGGCCTGAGGCGCCGTCTGCGCTGCTACCTCCAGGTGTTCGGCTTCGATGTCGATGCCGCAGACTGTTTTTGCATAGGGCAGCAACGCCTTGACGTACATGCCGACGCCGCATCCATCCACCAGCACATCGCCTAGATCAGGGGCGTTATTCGAATGGCCCCAGCGCAGGATCATCTCCAGCCGCCGGTTCTGCCCGGCGCGCCAGACAAAGCTGGGATTGCCACGCAGCGCCGCTCGCTTGCCGTGCAGGTCCAGATGGGCCGAAGTCTGGGTCGTCATACTTGTATTATACCTGTTGTCAAACAAAAGGTCAGGTAAGTAGACGGTAGTTCATTACCTACTTCATGTCTTTTAAGCTTCGCGAGTGGTTCCCTCTGCCAATTTTGTCCCCACGTGGATCGCCACTGCGCCCCCCATCAACTCCTGGTAAAAGACATTGTGGAGCCCTGCCTCTTCCATCAAGCGTTGGAGCGCCGCCGGCCCAGGAAAATCGACCGTGCTGTGCGGCAGATAGGAATAGGCCTGGGGATCGCCGCTGACCAGCCCACCGATGAGTGGTACAAGGCGGAAAAAGTAGAACCGGAAGAGCGGCCCCAGAAGCGCATTGCCCGGCGGCGCCGTCTCCAGACAGAGAACACGCCCCCCTGGCCGGGTGACGCGCGCCTGTTCACGAAACGCGGCCACACGGTCCACCACATTGCGCAGCAAAAATCCGCTCACCACCGCATCAAAGGTGTCATCGGAAAAGGGGAGCGCAAAGGTGTCACCCTGGACAAAAGGCAGCGGGCGCGGCGCCGGCCTGCTCTTGCCCACGGCCATCATCTCATACGTGAAATCGGCGCCCACAGCCTGGAGCGAAGGAAAGCGTTGGAGCGCACCATAGGCAATGTCACCCGTACCGGCGCCCACATCGAGCAGGCGACCGTGCGGCGGCAAGTTGCTCAGGTCAAGCAGGGCGCGGCGCCAACGCTGGTCCTGACCAAAGGTCATGAGCCGGTTCATCAGGTCGTAGGTCGGCGCGATGCGCGCAAACATGCGGTTGACGTAGGTGGGCTTGTGCTGTGCATCTGGCAGATGCATAGATGATTTCTCTGCCCACATTGTCAGGCGGCAACAGCAAACTGTAATTCCGTGGTTTTCTCGACCACTGTGGAAGCCCGAAGAATCTCTAGCCGCACAATGCCACCATCGTAGCCAAAATCAGCGATCACACCCGGTTGAATTTCAGTGCTTTCGCGAATCTGTTCATTCCGAAATGTGATAGTCAATGTATCTGTTTCCTTGTCATAAGTGACTCTCATGGTTGATATCCTTCAAATATCGCGCAATCTGCGAGGTCTTATGGAGAGTTATAACGACTGACTCTGCAACACCCTCTTCCATAACAACCCGCAGAATCATCTCTTGCTGGAGTGTCTGGTTGAAATATCGCCGCATGTAGATGGTACGGTCAGGTGGCTCAGGCACGACATATTGTGGATGGGCAATCGTTTTCTCGGCGATCTGACGATCAATTTCGCGGTCGATCAAATTCTGATACGAAATCCGGTTGTCCACTTTCGGTATGTACCAGAGTCAAGCGGCGGTACATACCGAAAGGGAACAGAAGGATTCGGTATGAGGCGCGTGGAATGTCCAGCGAACAGGTTTCAAGGTAGACAGAGCCGGCGGTCAATCGCGGCCAATACACTGGCTGGATTATCGGCCAAAAGCGCATCCACACGCAAACGGAGATAGTAGCCGATGCGCGGCTCCGGTGTAGGGTCAAGCGGAGCGACGATCTTGTCGAGCCGGTGCGCCCAGGCGACATAGAGCGGGTTGAGATAGAGGAGCGGCCAGAACGGCCCCAACAACTCGGCCTTGCCCGTCGGCAGTGGGTTTCGGAGGGTAATCTTACCAGTAGGGATTTCGGGGCAGACCGCTTCGACGCTGGCCACATATTCTGGGTGAAACGAGACGATGGCCGACCGTTCTATCATGTCGTATTGTTTGAGTAGCCGCACCAGTTGTTCGGCATAGCCGCGCTCGCCAAAGCGGGGATCTTTTAGTTCAAGCAGGAGCGGTGTCTGGGCGTGGGTGAATTCGATCAGTTCGGCCAGCGATGGCACCGGGGTATCTAGGGTGCGACCATCCGGGGCGCGGGTGTGTAGCCGTTTGAGTTCCGCCAGTGTCAGGTTGCTGAGCGCACCGTAACCATCGGTCGTGCGGTCGCACGTAGCGTCATGGAAAAGAACGATTTCGCCGTCTCTCGTAAAGCGCAGGTCGGTTTCGAGCGCATCGGCCCCCTGTTGCAGCGCCAGGGCAAACGAGGACAGGGTGTTCTCCGGCTCAGCGACCGGGACACCGCGGTGGGCTACCACCAGGGGCCGGCGGGATCGGCGTTTTTGGCGAAATTCACTCCAGTTCATGGGAAGATGATACGCTTGTCCCCAGGTCGATAGGCGTGAGCAACTCTACATGGCGCGCCGGCAAATCAATGGTGGTATGGACTCTGCTGCCGGCCACATCGGCGTATGCTCCTGCCGGCAAGCGAATTGTGCGTGGCCCGGCAGAGCAATTGGCGGCAATGAGTACGTGATCATCATGATGGCAGCGGTGGGCCAGCCAGATCCCTTGTGTCTCATCGAGCGCCAACGTTTGCAAGGTTCCCCGCCAGAGCGCAGGATGGCGGCGGCGGAAGGCAATCCGCTGTTTGAAAAAGGCGAGTAAATTCTGATCTTGGTGATCACCCCAGCGCATGGGATGGCGCGC
>QEUW01000087.1 GCA_003577005.1 Chloroflexota bacterium
CTCGGAGCGCCACAAACTTGGCCCGCACCGGGTCAAAATCAAGCGAAAAGGCGTTGCCCAGGTCGAGCGTCAGGCTGGCGACCGTGGGCGTGGCGCCCACCTCAGTGCGGACGACGCTGCTGGTGAGGCTCTCCCAACCGGCGGCGGTGAATGACCACTGGGTGCGGAAACGATGTCTGAAACCATTTGCTGTGCTAAGGTAACGATAAAAGCTCTCCCCGCTGGCCCCTACCCGCCCCTCAGACGGCGCAACAAAGGGCTTTTCATCAAAGGGGCCGTCGCCCGGCAGCCACGGGTTGACAAAGAAATCGCGGAAGGGGCTAACCGTCACCAGCCAGGCGTCCTCCGGCCCGTTGACCTGCCCGCTCATGCGGCTCTTGATGCGGCTCTTGACCACCTCGAACCAGTCGCTGAACTCGGTCGCGCCCGCTTCGCACTGGATGAGCAGGATCGTGGGGTCGGAGCTGCCGCCCCGTTCGATGGTGACAGCCTCGCCGTTGTAGCGCACCACGCCATCAACCACCGCGACCGTGGGCGTCCGGTTGATGTTGGGCCCGCCGATGAGCGGCGCCGTGCCCGGAAAGAAGGTCTGCCCGGCGTCGGGGCCGGTCACGGTCCAGGGGGCAAAGCTCCACAGCCCCAGTTCGCCCTTGCGTTTGAACCCTTCGGCGGTGAAGTTGACGTTGAGCACCGGGCACTCCACCTCTTGACAACCGCCGTCGCTGGTGGGGAAGCTACCGGCGCGACACGAGGTGACGCGGATCGTAATGTTATAGGCGAAGACCGGATCCGCCGGGTCAGACACAGCGTTGTAGGCCAGCACCAAGCCCACATTGGTTGCGCTGGGGCCGCGCTTGCGGGGAAAGGTCTCGCTCTCCAGCCGGTATTTGCCATAGTCATAGTTGCGGTTGTCGCTGAGCTCGAAGCCCACCTGTTTGTTGTCCGGGCGGATCAGCGCGCCGCCGTTGCCCAGCACCACGCGCCCGGTGAAGGCGGCGCTGTTGTTGTCGTTGGGGTCACCGCTGCTGACGCTGGGGAAGAGTACGTCGATGCGGTTGTTGGCGCCGGGCGGAAGCGTGATGTTCCAGAGCGCCAGCGCCTCCTGGCTAGAGAAGGTGGTGTTGAACTCGGTGGCCTGGTCGAGCTGGGCGTTGATCTGCTCGGCGCGCTCGGTGACCAGTTGCATATCATACAACTTGGGCAGCTCATACTCCTTCGCCCCCTGGATCTGGCGGATACGGGCGTCGTAGCTGGCGCCGGGTTGCTGCCGGCCATTGATCACCGTATAGCCGATCTGATAGCTGGGGAAGAGCACCGCCGAGTTGAGCGCGGCGTCGATGGCGGGCAGCAGATTGCCCCTGTCAATCGCCGGCGCGGCGGCCTCAGTTGCCTCCGCTGCCTGCACCTGGGGCGTCGAACCGGCGGGCAGCACTTCCAACGGCGGCGTGCGGTCGATATAGATCCCTTCATCGTCGCGGATGCCGCGCACCACCACCGCCTGCCACCTGGCCGGCGCGGGCGGGGTGTGGTAGACGTGGTCGGCAAAGTAATAGCGCCGGTCCACGCTGGGGGGGAGAGACTCGATACGCTGCCCCTCGGCCAGCGTTGGCCCGTGGTAGATGACGATCAGCTTGACACCGCCGCCGTCGGCATCGTAGAGATAGTAATCCTTGCCGGTCAGGTCCTCGCGGGTGAAAGTAGACGGATATTCCATGTAAAAGCCGCCACAGGCCGGGATCGGGCACTCTCGGGCCATGCGCAACAGCACGCCATGATTAGCCGCCGGATTGGCCGACCACGCGCGCGCCAGGTTGGTGATGTCAAAGGCCGCGCCGGCCTGCACCTTGCGCCCGCGGCCATAAGACATGATGTCATGGACATAGTTGTTGCTGACATAGGGGGCCAATGCGCCGCCCAGCGCGGGCGCGGCTGTGGCCGAATTGACCCAGTTGCTGTTGGTGAGCGCATAGGCCTGGACGCGGTCGCGGAAATTGCCCACGCTGTCCAGGTAGGGCGCATCGCCGGGGATCGAGGCCAGCAGCGCCTGGTCGATCACGGTGCCCGGCGGCATGACCGGCATCTCAAAACGCACCAGCGAGCGATGGATAACGTTGTCGATCATGCCTAGCGCCAACTCCCCGGCGCTCTCATTGGCGATGAATGAACCATTGAGTGCGTACTTTGCGACCTTGGCGGCAAAGGGCGAAGTGGTCTGAAAGACTGGGTCGAGGATCACCGGGTAGATGCGCTCCGTGGCAGTCAGCCATGCCCAGCCGAAGCGCACCCGCAGGTCGATGCTATCGGGTGTGCTGCCGCGTTGCAGCAGATAGCTGCCAGGCCGGTGTGCAGACGGATTGGCTTCCTCGAAGACGGCAGGCGGTTGCAGCAGCAGCGTTTCACCCGTGGCATCGACAAAGGTGACGATGTCGGTCGTCTCCAGTGGCAGGGCTACCGGCTTGCCGCCCACATGCACCGTCGTGCCCGGCCTCAGGTGCAAGGTGACGCGCAATTCGAGCCACTGTGGCCCGCGCCAGGGCGACCAGGCGAGCAGCGGGTCAAGCTTGGGCTGCTCGGCCAGACGCAGCGAATAGGCGGCGGAACCGGCGGCGAGCTGCCAGGTATCTTCGACGCCTGTCCCATCCCAACTCTTGGGGTAGCGGATGGTGCGGCTGTCCGCGCTGCGGATGCCGGCCAGCGCCTCCTTGCTAGGTAAGGGCACGGCCACAGTGCGCAGTGGCTCACCGGCAGCGTCCACCAGTTGGAGCGCCTGCGGCTCCCAGCCGACGCCCACGTTTTCCAGGCTGATCTTGGCCTGGCTGCCGGTTTGGGCGACACTCGTCTTGAGTGTGTTGCGTGTGTTGATCCAGCCGCCGTCGACGGCGTTAAAGGTCGGGTCGACCGGCTGCCAGTTTTCCTCGGCGTCCTGATAGTTGAGCGGGCGGGTGTCCTGCACCACGGCGGTGCGGCCGTCACCCAGGTCAAAGGCGGCACTGTGAAGCGTGCGCGCCGCGGCGATCTCCGGTGGTTGGCCGGTCAGCGCGGGCGGAAGAATGGATGGATCTGGCCTCGGGCCAACATCGCCAGGGTTGGTCTCGAAGGCCGGCGGAACAGCACGCTCTGTTTCAGCCGCCGCGGCCGCGGCCACGGATGGGCGTACAAAGAGTGTCGTCGCATTGGCTGGTAGCAACAGCATCATCGCCAACAACAGGTTGAGGCCGCGCTGCAATGTGACCGGTCTCGAATTAGGCATTACGAAATTCTCACTTTCTTTTTGCCGGTGCGTTGCACACGCAGTGTGCGATGCGCCTGACTGCTCAGGCCGCCACCAAAGATGCACCGTAGGTCGCCCTACCAGGGCGACGGCTCTATGTTTCCGGGCCATAGTTAGGCTGGTAGCGTGAGCTACGGGAAGTAATCAATCGGAGGTGCATCGCACCTTTTAGGTGCAACGCACCGGCGCGCATCACCGCCGCACCAGCGGCAGATAGAGCCGATTCTGCACATCCACCACCGGCTCCCCAAGTTTGAGAAACTCGACATCCTCATGGGTGGTGCGCAGCCCACCGGTGGACGGCACCAGCGTCTCGGCGCGCGCAGCCACTGTTCCAGTCGCGCCGGCGGCTTTGGCAAAGGTGGCGATCAACTGGCCGTTGGCGTCGGTCGTGCCGGTGAAGACCTCGCCGCCGTTGATGGTTCCCTGGCTGCCGTCATCGTCGCTCACACTCAACCGCACGGTCTGGCCGGCGACCGGGGCTCCCCACGGGTCGCGCACGGTGGCGACCAGGGCTGAGGCGCCTACCCCGGCGCTGAGGTCGGTGGGCGTGGCGGTCAGGTCGAGCGTTGTGGCCGATGAGTTGCGGACCTGCAAAGTCGTTGAGGTCGTGGCGCTGCCTTCGAGCACAAAGGTGATGAGCGCCTCGCCTGTCTCTGTCCCTGCGGTGAAACGGATGGGCAGACGACCCTGCGCAAAGTAGCCATCGCTGGGCGAGGCCACCGCGCCCAGCGTTGTGCTCAGTTCATAACCCAGGCTGCCCGTCCAGCCGGTGACCTGCCCCTGGTCATCGAGCAGGTTGACGGTCAGGCTGACGGCATCGGTCCCGTTGGGGCGCAGATAGGTATCTTCCCAGCGGTTGTCAAAGGCCACACTCTTGAGCGGGCGATAGAGCCGCACTGTTGCCGTGGCGCCGCCGACGATGGCTCCCTCGGTGACTTCGGTAAAGGTAGCGCTCACTTCGCCGGCTATGCCGCCGGGTTGGTCGCCCAGCGGGTGATCGACAAAGGTATAGGGGCCATTCGTAGCGTTGGGGGCGACACAGAAATCGGCGATCGGCGTAAAGCTCCAACCTTCGGGCACGCTGATTTCGGCCCGATAGCAGCGTTGGACCGAATCTTGATTGGTGACAAGGAACGAGACCGCCGCCCCGGAACCCAGAAAGCCCTGGGCTTCGGCCCATTCGGCCTCGACATCGACCGGCTGGAAGTTGTAAGGCGCCGGCTCGCTGCGGGTGATCGTCTCGCCCTCGACCGTACCCTGCACCCAGAGATAGGCCACGCCGCGGCCCGGCGGCAGAAAAGCCTCGGAATTGAAGACGCCATCGCCGGCCTCGCCATCGTCGTGGGCGCCGTCATCGAACAGGCCGAAGGGTGCGCCAAAAGAGGCGCCGGTGGCGGTGCGCAGCCAGCCGGTCAGCATGTTGTTGTCGGTGGAACGGCCCAGGTCGAGCTGGAAGCGATGCTCTTTGAGCGCCCGCGTATGTTTGCCCAACCCTTTGGGCTGGATCGGGCTGGCAGCCAGGGCGTTGAACGAGAAGGTGCCCTCGCCCGTCGCGCCGGCATCAATGGTGGCGGTCCAGACGCCGGTGCGGTCGTTGATGTTGACCTGGATGTATTGCACCAGTCCGTTGTTGAGGGTCACACAAAGGACATTCGTTGTGTCGGCACAATCCACGGCGGACCCGTCGGGCGTCCGCACCACCATCGGCTCGAAGCTGCCGCTGTAGCCGGTCTGCAAAAAGCCGATACTTTGGATTTGCGAATCGACGGGCACAGTGTAGGTTTTGCTCGGCTGTGGCGGCGCCGGGACAAACTTGTAGCCCTGTCCATTAGCGGCGCCGGCCAGGTCCTGGTTGCTGACGACGACTTCGTTGGCGCTAAAGGGCGTCTGCTCCACCACCGCGATCTTGGCGCCGGCTGTGTCGCTGCTGCGCACCCGGTCATAGAGATACCGGATCTCGCCCGTGGCAAAATTGAGCCAAACCTGATAGGCCCGGCGCGCAATATCGCCACTGCCATAATCAGCGTCGCCGTCGGTGGAGATGATATACCAGTCATCGAGGCCGCCGATGTAGACGCGCACCTGGTAGCCGTATTGCTGCGTCTCATCCGGCGAGGCAGCCACCACCCGCGGCGGGAAGGGGATGTAGTTCCAGACCAGATTTGCGCGCAAGATGTCCAGGTACTGGTCGAACCCGAAGAGACAAAACTGGGGATTGACCAGACATGGGTTCATGTGGATATAGCCATCGTCGTAGACATCGACCACCTCCCTGTCGGCGCCATAGAAGTTGAACGGTTGCGGCAGGGTGATGCGCAGCGGTGCGGTTGGGCCCAGCGCACCGGCGTTGCCCATGACGCCGCTGGGGATCCACTGAAACTCACCTGGCTCCAGTCGATCCCAGCGATAGGTGAAGCGGTCGCTCACATAATCACTCCACTTACCGGCCCCGGCGCTGTGGCTGGCCTGGGCGCGCAGAATATCGGTTGCGTTCGCCAGTTGGTCGGGCGGGACGTAGAGAAAATTGCCGCCCGTGCCCAACGCCGTCAGCAGATAGGGCACGATCCCGGCTGATTGCGAACCGTCGGCGGCCAGCCCCAGATAGCTCTTCTCGGCGCCGGTGACGTTGCTCTGGATCTTGGGCGGGCTGTTGCAGCCGCCCAGCAGCACAATCGAGCCACGGAGCAAGCGGTGGGTCAACTGTTGGCGGACAAATTCGGCGCTGGCTCCCGCCTGGGCATCGCCATCGGTGTAGACCCAAGCCTGGCCATCGTATTTGTTTTCCGCCGCCTTCGCCAGCGCATCCAGGGCGCGCACAGGACAACCGGCATCCGGGCCGGTAGCGGTCAGGCCGTTGAGCACGGGGTCGATCTGGTCGAGAAAAAAGCGTCCTTCCGCCAGCTTGCTGAGCAGGCTATTGGCGTTGAAGGTGTAGAGATTGTGTTCGGTCCCGCGCGGGTTGCGGGTGAGGTCGTTGACTTGCTCGCGGATCAGCGCTTTCACAGCATCGATCTTGGGAGTTCCGGCGGGCTGGCTCATGCTGGCGCTGTTGTCCACGACCATGGTCACCTGGTCCCACCAGCGGTAGTCATAGGGCGAGGCGGCCGCGGTGGCGGCGACGCCGGCGCCGGTCAACAACGGTTCGACGCCGGCGGCCAGGGTCACAGCAAAGGGGTTGGCAATGTTGACATTCTGCACGACGGTGGCGGCGGTGGCGGCGTCGGTCGGGAAGCTGAGGTCTCTCCAGACCTTGAGAAAACGGGCCATGTTGCACTGAGTGTTATTGCGAAAACCTGAGGTGGTGAACGCCTGGAGCACACGGTCCCCGCCGTGGTTGAAGTTGTCGCTGCCGTCGTTGGCCGTGTCGATAAAGTCCCACAGGAGAGCGGCGACCGCGCCCTCGTTGAGTTGGCTGACGGGGTTGGACGTAGGCTCGAAGTCCACGGTGGGTCCGCTCACATCGATGTAAAAACTGGGAAAGCCAGAGCCGGGCATGATCGTGCGGGCGGCGCTCTGGTAGTAATCGGCAAAGCCTTCGCCCCACGAGAGCTTGTCGCCGTTCATGCCGGTGTTGTTGCCGGGCAGGGTATGGGGGCCACCAGGATTCTGGTTGCAGCTAAACTGGTGGTCGGCAAAGTGCCCCCACTCGTGGATGATCACCGAATCGTCCCACTCATCGGTGCTGGAGGCGTCGCCGGCAATCACCATCACCCCGCGCGTGTCGCTATAGAACGAACCGTTGCCCTTGCCCCCTTCCCAGTTGACCGTAACCGTGCGGTCGAAGAAAGGTGCGCCGGCCCCCAGATTGTTGTTCCAGTACTTCCAGGCCCAGTAGAGACTGTGGCCGATGTTGAAGACCTGGGATTGGGTCTGGTTGATGCGGTAGACCGCCACGTCGAAATCGACCGTACCGCCCTCAGAGTCCTTGGCGCCCGAATCCCAACAGTAGAGCTCACGCTCGCCGGTGTGCTCGATGCGGGCGATCTTGTTGGGGCCTTCCCACACTTCGGCGCAGACCCGGTAGTAGAGTTCCAGTTCATCGTTGAGAAAGCCGTCGTCATCGCAAAAGCGAAACTCAAACTTGCCGTTGGCGTCGGTGACGTAGAAGCCGTAGGAGTCATCCGAGAAGGTGTCTTCCTCGCGCATCTCCACGAGGATGTTATGCACCGGCACGGCGGAGCCTGTCTGATTCACATAACTGGGCGGGTTGGCGGCGGGCTGGCGTTCTTCGCGCGTCAGGATGCCGGTGACATAGAAGCAGCCTTGGGGAACGTTCGGCCCCCAAGCGTCGGCGGCCACCACCAGAGCCGATTTGTCGATGGTTGGCTTGGTGCGTGGCGACGTGTAGGGTTCGAGCCGCGGGTCTACATCGGTAACCGTCGAATTGTCCCCGCTGATCTGGACAAAGAGCACACCGATGGCCGTCATCGTCGTGCTGGTGTTGGGATGATAGGTCGCCTGCCCGCGCACGGTATAGACACCGTCGCCCGGGAAGCGCACCTGGCGCGTTTGCTGCACCTGCTGGTTGGCCGCCACTGCACCCACTGTCTCCAGCGCTGGGCCGCCCAGCAATTCACCACCGTCGGGCAGTTCCCAGGTAAAGGTCAGGTCGGGCGCAGCGCGCAACGGGGTGGCCGCCAGGGTCCACAGGTTGGTTTCACCGGCGAGCGGCGCATGGTCCACGCGTAGGACAACCTCAAGCTGTTGATAAGATCCACCGGCCAGGTCGATCAGTGTCTGCGCCTGGGCGGTAGCCACCAGTGTGGGCAGCGCCAGCCGGAGCGTCAGTGCGAATATCACCAACGCGCTGAAACGCCAGGATAGAGCAAAGAGCTGTATGCGGGACATGACCCGCCTCCTTTGTTACGAGAGCACAAAAAATCTCAGTTCTTCTTGCGGTGCAGAACCTTGCCCAGCCGGCGATGGAGGATGCGAGGAGCAAGAACATCTGTCATGATTAAATCAGAACTGCGAACCGGAATCAAGAGGTCTTACCATACGGAAAGTCGTACAGAACTGCATACATGGCCGGGAGCTTCTCACAGTGGCAACCCGCGGCGTGGCCGGATTCATCCGTTCCTGCGACTGGACAAGTAAGCCACTTTCGCTTACGATCAGTCATACAAAAAGTCGTACAGCCGCGTAGCCCTCGCGCATGTTCACTCCGGTACTGGTCGTGACCGCCGCGTTCACAATTGACAATCCACAATTGACAATTGTCCAGGTCGTGATTCCCCGTGCTGCAAGCAACACTCATGGCAACAGAACGATTATTTAGTCAGTGGCTCAAAGAGCGTCGCAAGGCGTTGGACTTGACTCAACGGGACCTGGCGCAGCGGGTTGGCTGCGCGGTGGTCACCATCCAAAAGATTGAAGAAGGCGAACGCCGCCCTTCCAAACAGATCGCCGAATTGCTGGCCGACCACCTTGAAATTCCACCAGAAAAGCGGACCGAGTTCATCCAAGAGGCGCGCCACGCCATTGCATCCAGCCGGCAACCGCTGGAGGGCAGGCTGTCTATTCCAGTCGAACATCGGCATGGCTACCCCACCAACTTGCCCGCTCCGCTCACGCCGTTGATAGGCCGCGAGGCCGAGTTGGCGATGGTTTCCACCTTGCTCACGCGGCCTGATGTACGGCTGGTCACGCTGATAGGCCCGCCGGGTGTCGGTAAATCGCGCCTGAGCATCGCGGTTGGCGAGTGGGCGGCTCAAAGACGAAGCGAGGACGCAGGTTTGCTCAATCATGCGGCAGCCCAAGCTCGGTTGCCGCACTTCACCGATGGCGTCTGGTTTGTGCCGCTGGCGGCGGTGCGCGAGCCGGCGCTGGTTATCCCAACCATTGCTCACACGCTGGGCATCGTGGAAGCGGGCGCACAACCGATCTTGCAGACGTTGCAGCACCACCTGCGCTACAAGACGATGCTGCTGGTGCTCGACAACTTTGAGCAGATTGTCGCAGCCGCCCCCCAATTGGTGGAATTGTTAAGTGGCTGCCCCGAAGTCAAGGCGCTGGTCTCCAGCCGGTCGCCGCTGCTGGTGCGGGGCGAGCACGAGGTGACGCTCGAACCGTTTGACCTCCCCGACCCCGCCGGTCCGCTGCCGGCGCCGGGAGGGCTGCGGGGCTACCCGGCGCTGGCGTTGTTCGAGGCGCGCGTGCAGAGCTTCCAGCCCGCCTTTGCCCTGAGCGAGGAGAACGCCAGCACCATCACTGAAATCTGCGCCCGGCTGGATGGTCTGCCGCTGGCGATTGAGTTGGCGGCGGCTCGTCTACGCCAGTTTTCGTTGGCGCAACTGGCCGAACATCTACAGCGACCGCAGGCTGGCTCGCTCAATCTGCTGACCGGTGGCCCCCGTGACCTGCCACCGCGCCACCAGACCTTACGGTCGGCCATTGCCTGGAGCTACGAGATGCTGGCGCCGGCGGCGCAACAGATCTTTGCTCGGCTTGGCATTTTTAACGGAGGGTTTGACTATCCAGCCGCCGCTGCCCTAGCTGCGCCCGCCCACGAGCATGACAACCAACGTCGCCACTCATTTTTGGCCGATTTCCAGACGCTTTTGGACCACAGCCTCATCCAAAAGAGCAGTGACGGTGGCGAGACGCGCTTTGCCATGCTAGAGACGATTCGCGCCTTTGCCGTTGAGCAACTGCGCACAGCCGGGGCCGTGCGATCTGCCGCAGCAGACCACGCTCGCTACTTTTTGACTTTTGCCGAAACCGCCGCCCGGCAGATCCAGGCTGAGCAGCCAAAAACCTGGCTAGACCAGATCGAACGCGACCACGACAACATCCGAGCGGCACTCAAGTGGCTGATTGCCCATGATAACGCCGGGGCCTTGCGCCTGGCTGCGGCGCTGCGCGAATTCTGGTATATCCGCGGCTATTTCAGTGAGGGCCGCAGTTGGTTGGCGCAGGTACTGGCGCTGGCAAGTCCCCCTAATCCAGCGCGCGCCGGGGCGCTGTTGGCCGCCGGCCAGTTGGCCCAGAATCAGGGCGAATATGCCATTGCTCAGGAGATGCTGGCAGAGAGCATTGCTCTCTTTCGCCAGTTCAATGACCCAGGTGGCTGCGCCGAAGCCCTGCGCGAGCTTGGCTGGGTTCTTTACAACATGCACAAGCGTGACGAGACGATCAGCCGGTTTGAAGAGAGCCTCCACCTGTTCCGCGCCATCGGTGACCAGGCTAAAATCGCAACGGTGTTGGTCTCACTGGTGCATGTGATGGGTCTGCAAACAACCGGTCAGACGCTGGTGCGCAGCTACCTGCAAGAAAGCTTGGCGATCTTCCGCCGGCTCAACCGTGCGGAAGACGTGGCCTTTGCCCTTAGCCGTCAAAGCGAACTGGAGATGTTGCTCGGTGACTATGGGGCAGCCATCGACTCTCTGACCGAGGCCCTGACGCTCTTGCGCGGATTGGGCGCCAAACGGGGCATCGCCTGGGCGCTGGAAGCCCTGGGCGATGTGGAACGGTTGAACGGGACCTGGGCGTCCGCACGCACACACCTGGACGAAGCCTTATCGCTCTTCCAAGCGTTGGGTGACAAGGATGGCATCATGATCACCCTGCACCATCTCGCCCAGTTGGAACGGGTGGAGGGCAAGTTGGCTGATGCGGTCGACGGTTACTGCCAGAGCCTGGCGCTTTGCCAGACGTTGGACAACAAACATATGACTGCGCGCTGTCTGGCCGGGCTGGGTGGCGTGGCGCTGGCGCGGGGTCAAAACGAACGCGCTGCGCAACTCTTCTCCGCAGCCCAAACGCTCTTTGACGCCCTTCCCCCCTTCCTGCCGCCCGGCGACCAGGCTGAATACACCCAGATGATCCAGGCCGTACAGGGTGCTTTGAGCGCCGCGGACTTCACTCACGCCTGGAACACAGGCGCGGCGCTGACCACCCAACAGGCAGTGGCATTTGCGCTTTCGTTTGCGGCACCCGTAGCGTGAGCGCAACCTGGATCAAATCTTCTCCAATCTGCAAGCAAAAACGCGCCAGAAACGTGGCAACAGGTATCCTACGCTTGCCCAGGGGTGCAAATAGAGTAGGGATTTGAATGGCGAACCGTGCGCAATGACTTGTCTCAGCGCTCATCGCCCGTCATTCAAATCCTTACGAAGATGCTATGTTTGAGGGCTTTCAAGAAAAGCGATGACGACCATGAGAGCGTTCTACGGCCTGCTCTTCGCCCTGGTGCTGCTCTTGTCGCACGGGCCGGCAAGCTTGCTCTCTGCGTCTGCGCAACGATGAGGGCATGGTCTTCTGGGCGCGCTATGACGAGGAGAGCAACCTTGTACAACTCCTCGACCCGGAGACAGAGGGCTTTGGGCCCGGTGCCGAGCCTGGTAGCGACACCGTCCTCGAAACGCCGACCGCCACTCTCGACCTGGCACAGAGCAGCGTCACCGGCAGCGAGCCGGAGGGTCGTGACGCCACCTTTGTCTTTGCCATCCGCTTTTACGCCCCGGCGGCAGGCCGGCACTACACTGTCAAGTGGATGGCGACCGATGACCGCGGCAACAGCCAGGGCTTCGACCCGCTTGGGGTCTGGAGTGTGGGGCCGTTCGATCTGCATTTGCCGGCGGTGATGCAAGACTAACCTTCATTTGAGTTCGGTCTTCAACGCGTCTCAAGAGTCGCACGAGCCAAGACGTCCGCCGACCACCTCCCGGAACTCTTCGCTCGCATGGTCCTTGAGACGCGCAGCGTCTTGTTCTACTGCAATTGACAGCCGGTGGGCCGGTGGTTATAATCGCGCACGGGTGGACCCAACAGCACCGAAAAAGATGTTGAATCCAACCCTCAATCTACCGAAGCGCCGTGGAGGGCAAGCCGATGCACGATCTTTCTGTGGCCGTAGTTGGCACAGGTTTTATGGGGCCGGCGCATGTGGAGGCGCTGCGGCGGCTGGGCATCCCGGTCACCGGCATTCTCGGCTCGTCACCCGAGAAATCACAACGGGCAGCGGACAAGCTGGGCTTGCCCAAGGCCTATCGCGCCTTTGATGAGTTGCTGGCCGATGGGGACGTGCAGGCCGTCCATCTGACTACGCCCAACCGGCGCCATTATGCCGAAGCGCGGGCGGCGCTGTTGGCCGGCAAACATGTGCTCTGCGAAAAACCGCTGGCGATGAACACCGCCGAATCCGCTGAACTGGTGCAGATCGCGCAACAGAGCGGGCGTGCGGCCGGCGTCAATTACAACATGCGCTTCTATCCCCTCTGCATCGAAGCGCGCGAGCGGGTGCGGGGCGGTGCTCTGGGCGACATCTACACCATCCAGGGCAGCTATGTGCAGGATTGGCTGCTCTACCCCACCGACTACAATTGGCGTGTGTTGGCCGATGAGGCGGGCGCGCTGCGTGTCGTAGCCGACATCGGCACCCACTGGCTCGACCTGGTGCAGCACATCACCGGGCTGGCCGTCGAGGCCGTCTGCGCCGACCTGAAAACGATCCACCCCGTGCGTATGCGCCCCAAGGGCGAGGTGGAGACCTTTGCCGGCAAGGTGGCACAGGTGGCCGCCACCGATGAGATCGCCATCGAGACCGAGGATTGCGGTGCGGTCCTGTTGCACTTCCGAGGTGGGGTGCGGGGTGTGCTTTGGGTCTCGCAGGTGACGGCCGGGCGCAAGAACTGTCTGCGCTTTGAGATCGCCGGGGCCGAGGCTGCCCTGGCCTGGAACAGCGAGGAGCCAAACGACCTCTGGGTCGGGCGGCGCAACGAGCCAAACCAGATCTTGCCGCGCGACCCGGGGCTGATGTCAGCAGCGGCGCGGGCGTACGCCTCCTACCCCGGCGGCCATGCCGAGGGCTATCCAGACAGCTTCAAGCAGTGTTTCAAAGCGTTCTACGACTATATCGCCGCCGGTGATTTCAATGTGGCCGCGCCCTTTCCCACCTTTCGTGATGGGCACAAGGAGATCGTGCTCTGCGAGGCGATCCTCAAGAGCCATCAAGAGCAGCGGTGGGTGACAGTGTGAGCCGGTGTCTTTGTCTACTAATGAAGATCCTCGAACTTCGCCGCCATAGCTTGCGCAAACAGGGTGCGGGGTCGCAATTGTCCCAGCAGGGGGTTGACTTTGCGCGCCGGCTGGGCGCCTCAATGGGACCCTTTGCCTATGTCGCAACCAGTGTGGTGCCACGGGCGCGTGAGACGGCGATTGCAATGGGCTTTGCGGTGGACCAGGAACTCGTTACCCTGGCCTCGGATGAAGAGATGTACACCGAACTGGAGGCCAACCGCTGGTGGGAGGCCGGACAGCCGTTTGTCGCCCTGGCAAAAGTGATTGCGGTAAAGGGACCCACCTGGTGCTACGCCCATGCGCTGATCGCGCTCTGGCGTGATCTCTTGACTCCGCTGCCGGATGGGGCCGCCGCCCTGGTGATTGCTCATTCTGGGGAGATCGAGATCCCTCTGGTTGCCTGTTTCCCGGATGCTGACCACAGTGCTTGGGGAGCACCCTTTGGTCATTGCGAAGGGGCGCGCCTGGTCTTTGACCGTGAGCCGGCCCACTTTACCAAAGTTGAGATCCTGCGGTGCAGTTCCTGACTGCACCATAGCTGAAACGAGGTGCAATGATGAAATTGGGCTTTGTCAGCGCCATTTTGCCAGAGCTTTCTGGCCGCAAAGTGAGTGAATTTGCGGCCGAAGCGGGCTTTGACTGTATCGAGATCATGTGCTGGCCCAAGGGCAAGGCGGAGCGCCGCTACGCCGGTGTAACCCACATCGATGTGAATATCTTTGACAAGAACGATGCCGCCGAAGTCAATGTCTTCCACGCAGAACGCGGGCTGACTATCAGCGGCCTGGGCTATTACCCAAACCCCTTGGCGCCGGACCAGGCGGAGGCGCAGGTCTACATCGACCACATCAAGCAGGTCATCCTGGCCGCGGAGCTGCTCGGTGTGGGCGTGGTCAACACCTTTGTCGGCCGCGACTGGACCCAATCGGTGGACGACAACTGGCCACGCTTTATGGAGGTCTGGCCGCCGTTGATCCAGTTTGCCGAGGATCACGGCGTCCGCATCGGCATCGAGAATTGTCCCATGCTCTTTACCGAGGATGAATGGCCGGGCGGCAAAAATCTAGCCGCCACCCCAGCCATCTGGCGGCGCATGTTTGAGGCAATCCCCAGCGATCATTTTGGTCTGAACTTTGACCCGTCGCACTTGATCTGGCAGAAGATCGACTACCTCAGGGCGATCCGTGAGTTTGCGCCCAAGTTTGTCCACGTTCACGCCAAAGACGCCCGCGTCGACCAGCACCGGCTCGACGAGGTGGGGATCATGGGCACGCCGCTGCAATTCCACACGCCTAAATTGCCCGGATTGGGTGATGTGGATTGGGGCCAGTTCTTCTCGGTGTTGACCGATAGCGGCTACGATGGACCGGTCTGCATCGAGGTGGAGGATCGCGCTTACGAAGGTTCGCTGGAGCGACGCAAAGAAGCGCTGGTGCAGAGTGCTCGCTATCTCAAACAATTCATGCCCTAGCCTATGCAGATCACGATTACAATGGAGCGTCCCGATTCCGCCGACGCCACGGCGCTGATCACGGAACTGGATGCTCATCTAGAACCGATCTATCCCCAGGAAAGCCGGCACGGTTACAGCGTGCAAAAGCTGATCGACGAGGCCGTGGCCTTTTTTGTGCTGCGCGACGGCGCAACACCTGCCGCCTGCGGCGGGGTCAAGCTCTTTGGCGCCGAGTATGCCGAGATCAAGCGCATGTATGTGCGGCCCCAATTCCGGGGTCGGGGCTACGCCAAGCGGGTCTTGGAGCACTTGACTGAGTATTCCCGCGGCCAGGGTGTCTTGACGTTGCGACTGGAGACAGGCATTTACCAACTAGAGGCGATTGGTCTGTATGAGCGCATGGGCTTCTATCAAATTCCCCCCTTTGGTCCTTACCGCGTCGACCCGTTGAGCCGCTGTTATGAAAAGCGGCTGAGGTAGCGCTTGGAGCTACGCCTGGCTGGCAAGCGGTGCCTATTTCTCTTCGTTGCCAATCCCGTTGTATACTGGTTTTCTTGATTGGTAGACAGGTAAACACGTAAACAGGTAGCGCCTTGTTTCCCTGTCTATCCGTTTTCCGAGAGCGCAGTAATTATCTCAAAATCTCTGTGGCACTCGAGTCGAGTTGGCCAAGTTCACACGAGCCACAACCGATTTTGAGTTTCTTAGCCACGCACTACCAGAAAGAAGGCCCATGAAGATCGGCGTTAGCTCCTACAGTTTTAGCCGCCTGGTCAAATCCGGCGCACTGGCTCAGATCGACGTGATCCACAAGGCCAGAGAGATCGGCTTTGATGTCATCGAGTTTTCCACCATTGCCGTGCCGGAGGGCAAAACGTTGCCCGAATTTGCCGCCGAGTTGCGCGCCGAAGCCGAGCACGTGGGGATGGCAATTGTCAATTACACCATCGGCGCGGACTTTTTGCGCGGCTCGCAGGGCAATTTAGCAGCCGAGATCGAACGCGTCAAGGGCGAGGTCGATGTGGCGGCGATCTTGGGTACGCCCAGCATGCGCCACGATGGCACCTTTGGCTGGCCTGCTGACCATGTAGGCCCCAAAAGTTTTGACGCCGCACTGCCGCGCGTGGCTGAAGGGTGCCGGGCCGTCACCGAGTATGCCGCCGGCAAAGGCATCAAGACGATGGTCGAAAATCATGGCTTTTTCTGCCAGGAGAGCTTTCGCGTGGAAAAGCTGGTCACCGCGGTCGATCACCCAAATTTTGGCGTGCTGGTGGATATGGGCAATTTTCTCTGCGTCGACGAAGACCCGGCCAGCGCGGTCGCTCGGCTGATGCCTTTTGCCTTTCACTGCCACGCCAAGGATTTTCACGTCAAGCCGGGGACGGATGTGGCGCCGGGTCAGGGTTGGTTTCAGTCACGCGCCGGCAACTATCTGCGCGGGGCGATCATCGGGCATGGCAATGTGCCTGTCTTGCAATGTCTGAAGGTAATGCAGCGCGATGGCTATCAGGGCGTACTCTCCATCGAGTACGAAGGCATCGAAGATGTGCTCATGGGCATCCAGATCGGCCATGACAACTTGCGCCGCATGGTCGCGATGGTGATGGGGTAATCTCAGGTGAGCATGGAGTTGAGCTCGCTGAGGATCAGCGTCAATCCGGTACGCCTATTGGCTCAGGCCGCCATTGATCCATCCATTGGGCGAGACGGCTGCGCAGAATGTTCAGATAATCTATGATTTGGGTGCGCTGGTTTGTGGATAACTGTTCAGCCTGAAGCAGTTGTTGCCCCAAGACAAGCGCACGGTGAAGGTCGCCAGCCTGTACCCAACAACTAAGGGCGCTGAAGTGATGAAAATAGGCTTTCTCTAGTTTGCCTAAGTCGAGCAGTTGTGTGGCAAGCTGTTCTTCTATGGCAGCGGACTCAGCAAACTTATCGGCAGCAGCTTCATACTCACCCTGAAGCTGTAGAAGGTTGGCTTCCAAGATGAGATTCGATTTGTGCTCTTCCAGGTCTAGCATTGATTCAGTTAGGTTTGCCCGATCAACACCCGTTGCGTTGTCGCCTGCCATTGCGTGCTCTCCGCTTAAACTCATCTCCTGTTACATTTGGTGAAACGAAAGAATTGTACGTTGCGCGTGAAAACTGGTAATGCTGATATAGCCAGCAACTTTATGTGGACTCTCGCTAAGTTGACGGAGTTTGATACGCTGTCTTTGTTCTAGCTCTCCGGTTAACAGCCCGCTGACTTCCAAGCCAAATTCCTGGCTTTCATTTCCCACCCAATAATCAAACCGATCTCCAACTTGAGTAACTTGGATGACCTGGAGACCAGTGTACAGTGGAATCAATGCGCAAGCAATGCCGCAAGCTGCCCACTCTGTAACGACATGCTCTTGGACAGGCGGGATATTGGGCCGATCACTTTCACTTGCCCAAGACAACTGAAGCTGGCGGATCTCAAGCGGAGCCGCAGACACATTTTGCAGGGTAACTGTCAAGATGACACGGCGGTCCGTCGCCAAAGGCTTGAGGCGATAGATGGTGAAGGGCAGAAACCCCCGTGTATCCACTCTGTTCAGGGTAACGATGTCTTCGAGCACAAAAGTGTCGAGAGTCGCCGCCATCTGGCATCCAATCAGCTTTCTCTGAATTGTATCGGTGTCGCCACCTTATCCGGATGGAACCTTACTCACCCATGATAAGCCATTATATCATGGATTGCCTTACCCCTTATAGTTTACCCCCGGCGCGTAAAACCGGCATACCCCCAGGCCAGCGCCAGCACGATCACACCATACACCACCTGCTGGATCGCCTGCCCGACGTTGAGAAAGGTGAGCATGGAGTTGAGCACGCTGAGGATCAGCGCGCCCAAAATCGTCCCCGCATAGCCGCCGACACCGCCAAAGATCGAGGTGCCGCCGATCACCGCGGCGGCAATTGAGGGCAGGAGAAACGCATTGGCAAGCTGGAGATCGACCGAGCCATTGCGCCCACCCAACAGGATCCCGCCGATGGCGCCGAGCACCCCGGCTGCAGCGTATGCGCTGATTCGCACCTGCCAGACCCGCACGCCCGCCAGCCGCACGGCGACTTCGTTATCCCCAATAGCATAGATGAGCCGGCCCCAGCCCGAGCGACGCAGCAGCCAGATCAGGACAACGGCGATGACCGCCCACACGACGACGCTATAGGGAATACGGTTACTGAAAAACGAACTACCGCCGGCCATCCTGATCAGGTCGTGGACACGCGTCGAGCCGGCCAGGATCGTCTGCGTCCACGAGGTAAACAGCCCCAGCAAAATCCCCGACATGGCCAGCGTCATAATTAAGGGGTTGACTCGGAAGAGCGCCACACCGATACCGTTGGCCGTGCCCGCAATCAACCCCACCACCAACCCCAGCAGGATGGCGATGGCGGCGCCCTGGGGTGACTGGTTGGCCGCCACATAGGCCGAAGAGGCGGCGATCATGCTCAAGGAGAGGTCGATGCCACCCGACAACAGCAGGATCGTCTGTGCGGCGGCCAATATGCCCAACGGTGCAGCCTGCAACAGGGTGCTGCGCAGCCCATTGGTCGAGAGGTAATTGGGTTCCACGATGCCCGTCACCAGGACGAGGATGGCGAGTACCCCCACCAACACCACGGATGGGTTTTCCGCTACGACGAGGCCAACGCGGGCGGCCAAGCTGGGTGCTGCACTCTTGGGCGCGCCGGTGGGTGTCGACAGGGTTGGCTGGTTCATGACGACCTCTCGCGATACAAAGCCACCAACCCGCCGATCATCATCACCCCGGCAATTAGGGCGCCCTGGATGACCTGGGCCGTGTTGGCGTTGATACCCATTGCAACCAGAATCGGGTTCAACATAATCAGGATCACACCGGTCGCTACCACACCCAGCACCGAACCGACGCCACCGGTGAGGGCAATCCCCCCGAGCACGATGGCCGCCACGCTGTTGAGGGTGGCGTTGGCGCCGATACTAAAGCGCGGGTCGCCCGTGCCGGTGATCGCCACTGTGGCCAGCCCGGCCAGGGCGGCCATGGCCCCACCGATGGCGTAGGAGACGATCTTCGCCTGCCGGGTGTCGAGACCAGCTAGCCGGGCAGCGATGCTGCTGCTGCCAATCGCATACATGGCCAGCCCAATCCGGGTGCGCCGCGCAAAGAGAAAAACCGCAAGGGCAGGGATCATCATCATGACCATTGGCACAACGTAGCTGCCACCGATGCCCGCCTGTGAACCGGTGAACAACCAGCGGAACTCAGGCGCCGTCCCGCCCCCCGGCGACGGCAGCACCCACAGGGCCACCCCCGACCAGACATAGCTCGTCGCCAGCGTCACTACAATGTCCGGCACAGCCGAGATAGTGATGATATATCCGACAAAGGCATTGAGGATGGCGAGGACAATGATGATCCCCAAGGCGACGAGCAGCACGATGCCGATTGGTTGATCTGCCATAAAACGGGCGGCGATCACGTTGCTGAGCAGCAACAGTGCGCCCATGGAAAGGTCGATCCCCCCGGCAATGACAATGATCGCCTGCCCGATAGCCAGGTAGACCAGTGGCAGGCTATTTTTGCTGATCGAGGCGATCTGAAAGGCGCCAAAGCGGGGGATCAGCATGGCATACCAGACGATCAGGGCGCCAAGGAGCAGCCACACCCCCAACGTCCAGCCATTGCGTAGGAGCACCCGTCGCCACGGAGCGCTCTGCCCACTCAAAACAGCACTCGCCATGCGAAAACCGCTTCCTTTCTTCGTTAATCGAACACAACGCCCAGCAAGCTGGCGATGACACCGATTTCACCCACGTGCTGGTACGGATGGGTCAGCCCAAAGTTCATCAAGCATTTGCCCTTAGTCCAGCCCAGGTAATTGGCCAGCAACTCCTCGGCGTGCGAGTGAGCCAGCCCTTCATCAACCAGGATTGTGTGCAGGCGATCTGCGGCCAGCGTGCTGCCCAGGTCGTCCCACCCCAAATCGGTGACGATACGGCGCGTCCGCGTTCGTACGGCCTCAACATAGCCTTGCAGGGCCGGCAAATCGACGCGTTGGCTCAGTTCGTCCACCTCGGCGAAGGTCATCCCGCTGCCGTGGTGCCGCCAGGGGAGATTCATGCGCTCCATCCACCCGCCCTCATCCAAAACTTGGGGGCGGTCGACGACAAAGCGGTTGAGACCGGCGTCTTCAACCCGGGCGAGGTGCCACAGATTCCAGGCGATGGAATTGACCCGTGGATGGGGCCGCTGGCGCATCAACGCCGCCGGCACGACCTGCCAGAGCTCGCCCAGCCAGAAATCATAGAGCACGTCGTGGCGCTGTAGGAAGAGTTGGGGCAGGTCCATGCTTGAGCTTCCTCTGCCTTTATGCGATGGATACTCTGATAAGAATATCCACGGCAACATCAAAATCGTGTTCAACGAATTCAACAGCAACCTTCATAAACCTGACCATTCCACTTGAACATTGTAGGCACTGAATATCTGATCACTGATGAGAACCAACCCTTCGTGAATCGCCTGAGCGATCATCAGGCGATCAAACGGATCTTTGTGGTGGTAGGAGAGACCGTGAAGTACGTCAAGGTGTTCAGGCGAAATGACTAACAGTTCAATCGCATTTGCCCAGACGTGATCTCGGATTAAGACACTCGGCGGTGTCGGCACTGTTAACCTGCCGAGGCTGGATTTGATCGTGATCTCCCAGAGGCTAGCCACGCTCAAATAGCGTTCACTACCCGGGTTCTCGATCAACTGTCGAGCATGACGATCTAGTTGCACATCACCTGCAATAAACCACAAGAAGGTATGCGTATCAAGTAACACCCTCACGGCATGTAGTCCTCAAATCCTTCGATGGGTTCATCGAAGTCAGGGCCAATACGAACCAGACCGCGGGCACTGCCAAAGACCGGTTTGGGCGTGCGAGGTAAAGCCAAAAGCTTAAAAGCCGAACCATCGGCCCCGATGATGACTACCTCCTCGCCTTGTGCAGCCTCGTTGAGCAGTTTATCCAGTTCAGTAACGGCCTGTGCTACTGAGATTTGTATCATCGTGGTTCTTTCCATCTCTGCTCTACAAGCTTGCTCTGTTCATCGGGCAGATCATCCCTCTTTGCTCCATTGACGAGTTCGTTACGGCCATTATTGACTAGCCCGTGCGCGGCGGTCAGTAAGGAAGACTCGGTGGCATGGGCGGCATCCTGCTCATCGACGATGCGCCCTGCGTGCAGAACGATCACCCGATCGCACACAATGGGGATCTCGGCCAGTTCGCTGGTGTAGAGCAGGATGCAGCGCATAGATCTCGCGCTTGGTCTGGATGTCGATGCCGCGGGTTGGGTCAAAACAGAGCAGCGTGCGGAAGCCGGAGACCAGCCAGCGCCCAATGACCACCTTCTGCTGGTTACCGCCCGAAAGCCGGCGCGCCTGGGAGGCAGCCCGTGTGTCGATGGAGAGACGCTTGATCGCGTCGGCCACGCGCTGCGGCTCATCGCCTGGGATGCGTCCCCAGCGCAAGATGCGACGGAAGAGCGGGGCGGCCAGGTTGTGGCGCACGGGCTGGTTGGGCAGCAGCGCGATCAGCCGGTCGCCCGGCACCAGCACCACGCCGTCGCGCACCGCGTCATACGGTGAATTGAAGCGGCGGGGCCGGCCACCGACCAGAATCTCGCCCGCCGTCGGCTGCCGCTCGCCCGCCAGCAGTTCAAAGAGGCGGTCTTGTCCCTGCCCCTCGAGGGCCACGAGGCCAAGAATTTCACCCGCACGCACCGAGAGCGACACATCGCACACGATGTCACGCGAACTCACGTTGCGCGCTTCTAAGGCGACATCGCCATGTGTACGGCTCTCGCCCTCGCGTCTGCCCTGGGCAATTGGCTCCACCGGCGCGCCGAGCATTGCTTCCACCAGCCGGTGCTCATCCACCTTGGCAGTTTCGAGCACAGCCACATCGCGCCCGTCGCGCAGGATGGTGGCCCGGTCACAGGCTCGCATCACTTCGGCTAGCCGGTGGGTGATCAGCACCGCCGATCGCCCCTGTTGTTTCCAGTTTGCCAGCAACGAAAAGACCCGTTCGGCCTGGTCGGCGGTGAGCGCGGCTGTGATCTCATCGAGCAGCAACACATGCGGGTCGCGCGCCACGGCGCGGGCAA
>QEUW01000659.1 GCA_003577005.1 Chloroflexota bacterium
ATAAAAAAGAAAGAAGCATAAATCGTGACAATACAAAGCGCCAATCGCCCTGGCGCACCGGTTCTCTCGGTGCAAGATGTGGCAATCGCCTACAAGGTGCGCGGCGGCGAAATAGAAGCAGTACAAAACGTCTCCTTTGATATCCATCGCGGCGAGTCGCATGGCATCGTCGGCGAATCGGGCTGTGGCAAGAGCACGGTGGCCTGGGCGATCGTCAACTTTCTCGGCGCCAACGGCTACGTCAAGCGCGGCAGCATCAGGTTTATGGGGCAAGAGCTGGTCGGCAAGAGCGGTGAAGAACTGCGCCGGTTACGCGGCGACCAGATCGCCATGGTCTACCAGGACCCGATGCAGGCGCTCAACCCTTCGTTACGGCTAGGCGAGCAGATGAAAGAAGTCCTCACCGTCCACCGTAACATCAGCGATGAGGAGGCTGAAAAGCGCTGTCTCCAGATGCTCGAACGGGTCTACATGCCCGACCCGCCCAGCGTGATGCGCCGCTACCCGCACCAGATCTCCGGCGGCCAACAGCAGCGGGTGGTCATCGCCATGGCGCTGCTCAACAACCCGGCGCTGCTCATTATGGATGAGCCGACCACCGCGCTCGATGTGACCGTCGAAGCAGCCGTGCTCGACTTGATCGCCGAATTGCGCCGTGAGTTTGACACAGCAATCATGTTTATCAGCCATAACCTGGGCGTGGTGGCGCGCGTTTGTACACGCGTGGGCGTCATGTACGCCGGCGAGATGGTCGAGCGCGCCACCGTTCATGAGTTGTTTGCCAATCCACAGCACCCGTATACCCAGGGGTTGCTCCGCTGTGTTCCCAAACTAGGAACAGACAAGGCAGGCAGCATGCTCTACCCAATTCCGGGGCGGGTGCCGCCACCCAACAACCGGCCGGCTGGGTGTATCTTTACGCCACGCTGTGACTATGCCCGCGACCGCTGCCACAACGAGCGGCCCAAGCTGCGCCAGCTTGCCAACGGAACCTGGGTGCGCTGCCACTTTGCCGAAGAGATCGACCCTGCCCAGTGGGAGCCGCCTTCCGACCTACAGATCACGCCCTACAGTGGCAGCAACATTGAGCCTGAGCCGATTTTGCGCATCGAAGAGCTCCAAAAATATTACCCGGTCAAAGGTTCGTCGCTCAAGGATGTTTTGGGGATGGGCGAGCCTCGTTATGTGAAAGCGGTGGAAAAGGCCAGCTTTGTCGTCCCGCGCGGCAGCACGCTCGGCATCGTGGGTGAATCGGGCTGCGGCAAGAGCACGCTGGTGCGCACGATCATCGGGCTGGAGGACAGCACCGCCGGGAAGATGGAATTTCTCGGTATAGATATTACGGGTGATCTCTCACAGCGCACAGTTGAGACCATCCAGGAGTTACAGATGGTCTTTCAAAATCCCGATTCGACCATGAACCCGTCGTACACGGTGGGCCAGCAGATCGCCCGGCCTATGGAGCGTTTTGGCACCGTGCCCCGTGCGCAGATCCGCGACGAGGTGACCAAGTTGCTGCGGGCAGTGCGGCTGAGCGCCCTGGCCAGCCGCCCCGACCTGATTCTGTGCGACGAGCCGGTGAGTGCGCTCGATGTCTCGGTGCAGGCTGCCATCCTCAACCTGCTCCTGGAGATCCAACAGGAATTCCACACCACACTGCTCTTTATTGCCCATGATCTGAGTGTCGTACGCTTCTTCTCTGATACGATTGCGGTGATGTACCTGGGGCAGATCATGGAGATCGGCCCGGCGGAGGCGATCTATAAGCCGCCCTATCACCCCTACAGCGAAGCACTGCTCTCCGCCGTCCCTATCCCCGACCCCACGGCCAAACAGCAACATATTCGCCTGGAAGGGAGTGTGCCCAGCGCCATTGACCCGCCGAGCGGCTGTCGCTTCCACACTCGTTGCCCGCGTCGCCACCTTCTGCCCGACGGCGGTAAGATCTGCGAAACGGAGACCCCGCCGTGGCGCGATAACGGCAACGGCCACCGCATCTTCTGCCACATCCCGCTGGAGACGTTGCGCGAGTTCGAACCGGTGATCCAGACTTGAATACGGAATGGGGAGTGCGGAATGCGGAATCGCGAAGGGTGGGCACCCTCGATTCCACACTCCGCACTCCCCATTCCGAAGGAGGTATTATGCTCATCAACGACTGTATGACGCGCCACCCGGTTATGGTCTCGCCGCGGACGACGGCGAGCGAGGCGCAACAGATCTTGGCCGAAAACCAGATCCGCCATCTCCCGGTTGTGGCAGATGGCAAGCAACTGGTTGGGCTGATCACGCGGCAGCGGCTTGTGCTCAAGCCTGAGACGCTCGGCAGCCTGAATGTGTGGGAGATCTCTCGCTTTTTGACCGGCTTGACGGTTCAGCAGGTAATGGTGAAAGCCAGAGATCTGATCACCATCACGCCGGATCGCACGGTAGAGCGCGCCGCAGCGATCATGACGGCCAACAAGATTGGCTGTCTGCCAGTGGTGGATGAAAGCAACATTGTTGTTGGGATCGTCACTAAGAGTGACCTGCTCAACAGCTTTCAGCTGATGCTGGGGTTGCCAAGCGAGGGGGTGCGTGTGACCGTACGCATGCCAGATGGGCCAGCCGAGTTTATCAAGCTGATGTCCGTGCTCATCGAACACAACTGGTGTGTCATGGGGATCGGCACCTTCCCGGCGCGCCGGCGTCCCGGCTATTACGATGCGGTGGTCAAGCTTCCCGGTGTCACGGCGGACGAAGTTCAGGCCGCATTTGCCCAGGTGCCTGGGCAAGAAATCGTGGATATTCGTGTAGCCGTTTAGCCCATGATCCAAAAATGTGATGCGGAGTACGCACGTCTACATGCAAACTCCGCATCTGCCAACATGGCGATAACACCTATAAGAAACTATCTCAAAATCGGTTGTGGCTCTGGAATGCTCTCGAACAGCACTGGTGTAGCACAGAGATTTTGAGATAATTCTTTGTTGTGTTGGACGACAGAGCAACATGTGCTGGCGTGTCCAACCTCCTGCGACCGAGCCGGTCGTATCGTTATTCGGATAGGTGCTTAGGGTGGGATCCATTTTCCTGTTTATGTTGCTCGCGCGCGATGTAGAGGGCAGCCTGGGTCCGGTTGTTGAGGTTGAGCTTCTTGAGCACCCGGCAGACGTGAGTTCGTACGGTAAACTGGGTGATGACCAGTTTCTGTGCGATCTCGCGATTCGAGTAGCCTTGACCGATCAGGTGGAGGATCTCCCGCTCGCGCAGCGTCAAGCGGGGTTGCGTTTCGGTCTGAAGCGACGGTGTCAGGAGTCGATGGAGCATCCGGCGCGCGATACGCGGGTGGAGCGGGGTGCCATCGTCGATGGTGGCTCGGATCGCCTGCACCAGGTCGCCAGGCGCCAGTGTCTTCAACAGGTAACCCGCTGCGCCGTTCTGTAAGGCGCGAAAGACAAGCTCCTCATCGTCGATGTTGGTCAGAATCAGGATACGGACAGCGGGAAGATGGCGCAAGAGTTCTGGCAATACCTCGATCCCTGTATTCTCGGAGATGGCCGGGTCGAGGAGGACGATGTGGGGGTTGAGCGTACGTGCTAAGGTGAGAGCTTCGGTGCGTGTTTCCGCCTCACCGACGATTTGCATATCCGGCTCCTGGTCCAACAAAACAGAGAGCGCATGCCGGATCAACTTTTGATCATCGGCGATCAAGATGCGAATAGATGTGGACATTGCGTTGCTCCATTCCAACGTCGGATTTCCGATCCGGGTGACAGCCACTCGGATTAGATCGCTCTCTATGGTAGTAGGTTGCTGTGGGCAATAGATCGGTCAAATGTTGTAGAAAGCATAGCAATCTGGCGGTGGCTAGCGCCGATTTGTAATTTTCCTCACCATATTGTATAGTGCGTTCCGGCGATGGCTATGCTGTCGCCAGCTACCCTTCACGCTTTGTCACTGTAGCGCTCTTATGATTTTCGCCCCTTTGCCTCTTCTGAGGCGGAGGGGTTTTGTCTACCCATCATCCAGTGACCATCGCCGCGAGCACCAAGACCAATGATGAGCGAATGCCAGCTGTTGCCGGTTACGGCAGATCTCCCCGACAAGCCGTTCACCCATTCTGCCTATGTGGCAGGCGATATGCGGATTTTGCACTTTGCGCTTGAACAACTACGCCTTCTGCTACAGGACGCCGCGCTGGCGCCGAGATTGGCCGGCGGGCAACAGCTCTTTTGGGTAGAGGTAGATGGCCGCATCCACCGGTTTATTGTCTGTGATTTGGCGGAACTGCTGGGTGCGGAGCCGCTGGTGATGGTCGGCTTTTTTGGACAGCGCCGGCCCGGAGGCGAGATCGAATTGGTCAACCAGGTTGATACCGACCTGATTTCCGAACTGCTGGCTCACTCTGGTCTGCTGTCGTATTGCAGCATCTTGCTTGACGATGGGGAATACGGCAACCTGGTGCTCTT
>QEUW01000088.1 GCA_003577005.1 Chloroflexota bacterium
TTTCGGGTGAAGGATCGCCAAAGAGACGCAGGGCAGTGAACTCCAGATCGCCTGGCGGTTCGATGCTGGCCCAGAGCGGTTCGGGCGCCTCGCACTGCGTCGGGGTGATCGACAACAGACGCGCCGGCGAGGCGCCCAGGATGGTGAAACCCTCGGGCGTGCTGTCCTCGTGGGTGGGGACCGGCAGGCCGTTTTGCAGCGTCAACGCACAGCCATCCACCTCATAGCCCACAATGTACGACCCGGCGCCCAGCAGATCGCCGTAGCGCAGCCCCGTCCCGGTGAAGACCCAGTGGTCGGGCCGGTAGACCGTGTAGGCGCCGGAGCTGCGTGGCACACCCTGCCCCATGCGCACATAACCACCCCGGCAGAAGCTCAACCCCGTGGTCAAATTCTCCGGGCGGCCAATGAGCGGGTCGGACCAGATGCTCGTGAGCAGACGCTGCTGCGCTGTGCCCATGACGGGGTCTGCCTCGTGCGCTTTGGCTTTGTAACAGACCATCGTGCGCCCCTCGTCTTCAAAGCGCACTTGCCAGTAAACCGCATTCCCGGAAAAAAAGGCGACGTTGCCGCCACGGTTGACAAAATCATCGACCGCATCGCGCATCCCCCACGACCAATACTCGTCGTGGCCAACGCTGAGCAACAGCCGGTAGCCGGCCAGCACTTCGGCATGAAACTCCAGATCGCTGTTGACCGCCAGGTCAATGCGATAGCCGTTGCGTTCCGCCCACTGGACAAAACGCCGCTCCCAGTTCCACCAGCCGGCGGAGACCGTCCACAGGGGCAACTTGTGTTTCTCCAGGTAGACGAGCAGCCGCCGGTGTTCTGGATCGCCCGCCGGTTCGATGCTGGCGGCGCGGCCATCATAGCCAGCGTCCACCGGTTTGACGACGTAGCCCCGCTCCAATGGTCGCGCAAACGAGACGTGGGTGGCGCCGGTGTAGAGGCAGGCGCCGCCCCACTTGTTGTAGGCGTTGTAGGTGTTGGTGCTCAACGCCAGCAGAATCGGTGCTTCGCTTCCCGGCTGTGGCGAGCGGACGACAAAGCAGGCATGGCTCACCGCCTCCAGCCCGGTGGCGCCGTCGGCGGTGAGCGTCACCTCATAAAACCCCGAGCGCCAGGCATCGGGGACCCGCAGGGCGAACGCAACAGGCCAGTTACAACCGGTGGCGTATGCCTGGGCTGGGGCCGGGTAGAAGCTGCCCGGAATCCCTTCCCGGCGCCAGACGATCTCGCGGACGGCGCCGATGCGTGCGATCTCGGCGGTAAAGGTCCTGGCCTGGGCTGAGCAGTGAAAGGCGATCTCTTCGCCGGGCAGATAGCTGAGCTTGCTTGGATAGCCTTCGACCAGTAAGTGAAGCGTGTTGAAATCGACCGGCATGGTCGCATCCTTTCGTCGATTGACAACGAGTCAAACTCTCTTGTACACTGTGCTCCTCGGATCAAAGATCGTACCTACTCTAGGCAACCTGGTTGTTTGATGCCACCTCTGCTTGATATCCACAACCTCTACCTTCACTATGCGGACCGCCGTGGCGCTGTGCGTGCGGTGGACGGCGTTTCGTTTGCGCTTGCTGGTGGCGGCCATGCATTGGGCATCGTCGGCGAGTCGGGGAGCGGCAAATCGAGCCTGGCGGCGGCGATCATGCGCATGTTGCCGGGCAATGTGGCGCGCTTTGACGGCGAGATCTACCTGGGCGGGCAGGAGATCAGCCGTCTGCCCGACGCAAGTTTTCGCCGCGAGATCCGCTGGCGCAAGATCGCGCTCGTCCCCCAGGGAGCGATGAATGGTTTCAACCCGGTGGTGCGCGTCGGCGAACAGATCATCGAGCCGGCCACAGTTTATGGCGATATGGACCGGCGCACCGCCCGTCACAAGGCCGAGGAGCTGCTGGCGCGTGTCGGTCTGCCGGGCGAGGTCTACAACCGCTACCCGCACGAACTCAGCGGCGGCATGAAGCAGCGCGCCATGATCGCTGCCGCGCTGATCCTCTCGCCCAGCCTGGTGATCCTGGACGAGCCGACCTCGGCGCTCGATGTGAGCGTGCAGGCGCAGATCATGAACCTGCTCAAAGAACTCAAGCAGGAACTGGGGTTGTCGATCATCTTTATCACCCATGATATTGCCCTGGCCAGCGACCTGTGCGACAGCCTGGCCGTGGTCTATGCCGGCGAGATCGTCGAATTGGGCACGGCGGAACAGATGCTGATGGCGCCGGCGCATCCTTACAGCCAGAAGCTGCTGGCCAGCATCCCCCGCCTGCATGACGCGCAGATGCCCGAATTTATCCCCGGTTCGCCGCCCGACCTGCGCCAGCCGCCGCCGGGCTGCCGCTTCCATTTGCGCTGCCCCGCTGTGTTTGGCCGCTGCAAAGAGGAGTGGCCCACCCCCTTCTATCCGCAGCCGGGGCAGATGGCGCGCTGCTGGTTGTTGGACCGTTCAGAAAGTGACGGGGCGGATGCTGGCTAGCAAAAGTGGGGCTCCATCACCCCAACCACACCACCGGCCCTTGCGCCGGATCTGCAAGATAGCGACCGGCGCGCTCGCTCAAGTGCGCCCGGAACGATGATCCCGGCAGGCGGCCGCATAGTTCGTCTATGTGAATCCGTCCCTTCTCTGCAACGAACCTTCCGCGCGGGTCACCCAATGCAGACAAGATTGCCACACAAACAGCGTAAACAAAGAGTGGATCATCCATCCCTCCTGCGCGGCCCGTTCCCAGGACAAAGAGCATCTCCTCTACACATGCCCGCACCCGCGCCAGGTCGTTGCGCCGGCGATGGAGCTCGCCCAGCCCCGCCAGCGACGAGAGCAGCAACAGGCGATTTGGCTCCTGCCGGCGGATCGCCAACCCTGCTTCCAACGCCGGTTCGGCCTCATCCCACCGTTCCAGGTGGAGCAGCGCCAACCCGCGCAGCGTGTGGGCGTAGGCTGCGGCGGTGGTCTCGCCCGCGGTTGCAGCCCGGTGTGCGGCCTGCTCCATACGCGCCAGGGATGAGAGATCCTGTTGGTCGAGTAGGGCGAAGTAGGCCAACGCTGCCTCCACCTTGCATTCACACCAGAGATCATCCGCCGATTGCGCCAGCAGCCGGGCGCGGTGCAATTCCTGGCTGGCGCGGGGCCAATCCCCTAAAAAGCGGTAAACCAACCCCAGATCCGAACGAGCGCTGCCTTCCATCCAGGCGTAGTCGATGGCGGCTGCCGTCTCCGCCGCTTCGGTGTAGTAGTCGAGCGCGCCCGCATAATCCCCCTGAAAGCGGCGCATATTGCCCAGATTGTGCAGCCGGGCCGCCGCATAGTAGCGGTCCTCGCTCTTGTGGGCTACATCCAGCGCTTCCTGGTAAAGCGCCTCGGCGCGGGCATATTCCTCATCGTCGCTGGCCAGGTTACCCAGGTTGTTGAGCAGGATGCCGACCCCTCGTACAAAGTTCGCCTGGCGGGCGATGCGTAGCGCCTCTTCGTAGTAGTCTCGCGCCATCGCCCGCTCCCCCCGCTGCCAGGCATTGACGCCCAGATTGCTAAAGGCCTGCACCTCGCCCATGCGGTAGCCAATAGCCCGGTGATGGCGGAGCGCAGCCTGCAACGACCGGTCCGACTCGGCATAGTTGCGCTGCGTGGCGTAGACTGTCGCCAATGCAGAGAGCGCCACCCCCTGACCGCGCCGGTCCCCCAGGGTCTGATGGATCGCCAGCGCCTGCCGGCTGTACCGTTCGGCCGCTGCCCAGTCCGCCGCACGCTGGGCGGCCATGGCCAGCCCGCCCAGCACAACACCCTCGCCCCAACGGTCGTTGAGGCGCTGGTAGTGCGCCAGCGCCGTTTCCATCTCCCGTGGGCCGCTCTCCTCGCTGCGCAGGACCAGGACGTAGCCGAGCATGTAGCGGATCTCGGCTTCCAGCCGCGGCAGGTTGCTTTTCTGCGCCAGCTTCAGGGCCTGGCGCAGATGCGTTTCCGCAGCCTGCACCTCGTCCATGCGGTGCAGGGCGACGGCAAGCTGGTGCAGGGCGGCCGCCGCCAACCCCTCGTCGGCGAGCGTGTGGGCCGCCTCCCACGCCGCCTGCGCCAGGGGATGGGCGTCAGCGTGCTGGCCCAGCGCGAGCGCGGCGCGCGCCTGTTCGATGCGCAGGCGGCTTGCGAGCCGTGCGTGCTGTGCCGGCAAAGGATTGGCGGTGGCCGCGATTGTCGCAACGCTGTGCGCGAAGAGTTCTGCCGCCTCCCGGAAAAGGCCGGCCATGTCAAAAAAGCGGGCCAGCGCGTCCAGTGTATCCTCCAGGGCGCGCCAGTTTTCTGTTTCCAGGGCATAACGCCAGGCTGCCCGGATATTGTCCAGGTCGGCGCGGATCAGCGTCAGCGCCTTGTGCGGCTCCGCGCCATAGAGCGCATTTGTCTGTTGCGCAAGCTGGCTCAAGTAGTAACATGCGTGGCGTTCTCGCGCTGGTGGCTGCTGGCCGGCAGCATACTGCCGCCCCCGTTCAGCAAGATGGCCGGCGGCAAACTGGCGCACCACTTCATGCAGGTCGAAGCGACCGGGCGCTGCCACTCGCACCAGTGATTGGTTGACCAGCGCGGTGATCTGCGGCGGCGTAGCCCCGGTGATAGCCATGGCGGCCTCGCGGCTGAACGCACCGTGAAAGAGGGCGAACTGGGCCAGAACGGTACGCTCCTCTTCGCCCAACAACTGCCACGAATGGTCAAAGACAGCGCGCATACTCCGCTGGCGAGGCGGCGCATCGGGCATGTCAGTCGCAAGAAAGTCCAGACTCTGGCTAATAGCAGTGGCGATCTCGTCGCAGCGGTAACTTTCCACCCAACCTGCCGCCAGTTCGATGCCCAGGGGCAGCCCCTCCAACAGGCGGCAGATAGCCGCCACTGCCGCCTGATTCTCGGCGTCCAGCTCGAAACCGGTCAAACGCCGCTGCGCCCGCTCGACAAAGAGGCGCACGCTGGCAAAGGAGAGTAGCGCGCCAGGCGGCTGGTTTATCTCGGCGCCGGGGCAGGAAAGCCCCTCGACGGAGAGCACATGCTCGGCGGCAAAATTGAGTCGCCGCCGCGAGGTGACCAACAGCTTCACATCTGGCGCGCATTCTAACAGGCGGGCCAGCCAGGGCGAGGCAACCCCGGCCAATTGCTCGAAGTTGTCCAGGATCAGCAGGCACTGGCGCGTTTGCAGATAGTCCGCCAGTTGCTGTTCTGGCTCCGCCGAGGGGAGAAAACTTAGGCCCAACACCTGGCCCACTGCCGTGACCAGCGCCGGTTGGTCGCCGACGCCAACCAGGCTGACAAACCAGGCGCCATCGGCAAAGGCTCGCTTGACCCCTTCGGCGGCGGCCATAGCCAGCCGTGTCTTGCCGGCGCCGCCCGGCCCCACCAGGGTGATGAGCCGGCGTACAGGGTCCAAAAGCCACTCGCGCAGCCGGGCCAGTTCAGCCTCGCGGCCGACAAAGCTGGTTGCCGCGGGCGGCAGATGGTGGGCAGGCGAGCGCGGCGCTGCCCGTTGCGCTGCCCCGAGCGGCGCCTCTCGCACTGCCGGCCCCACCGCATCGTTGCGGACCTGCTCGTAGAGCGCCTCGGTCTCCGGCGACGGGGGCGCGTCTAACTCGCTCTGCAAGATGCGCCAGCAGTTTTCATAGGCGGACAACGCAGCGCTACGTTGTCCGGCCAGCGCCAGGGCGAGCATGGCCTGGCGGTGCGCCTCTTCGCGCAGCGGGTCCAGCTCGATCTGGCGCTGGGCGTAGCTGTGGGCTGCGTTGAAGTCGCGGCGCTGCATGGCGCCCTCGGCTAGCGTATGCAGCGTCTGCAACGCCTGGGTGTGAAACCACTCGCGCCGCGCCAGGATCCACTCTTCCAGCGGCGGGCTATCGTCGATAAAGATCCCATGCAGAAACTCGCCCCGGTAGAGCGCGGCGGCCTCGTCCAGGCGCGCCAGGCAGGCGACGCAGGCACGGGGCGCACCGTGGTCGTGGCCTTTGCACGTTTCCAGCAGAGCGGCAAAGACAGTCGCATCCACCCAGGCGCCGGCGTTGCCGGCAAAGCGGACACTCGTTTGTTCCACCAGCAGCAGCGGGCCGGTCGCCGGGCTTTCAGGCAGGATCGAGCGCAGTTGGAAGAGGGCCTGCCGCAGATTGCGCCGGGCTGCCTCCTCGGGTTGGTCGGGCCAGACCAAACCAGCCAGCGCGGCCCGAGTGTGGGGGCGGTTCGACTCCACGGCGAGATAAGCCAGGAGCGCCTGGTTTTTCACCGAGCGGAAGGCGCGCACAGGCGCATCTCCCGCCACAGCCTCGAACGCCCCCAGCAGCTTCAATACAAATGCGGACATCTCTTGTACACCTCATCTCTTGCCGGTGGACGCAATACCGTGGTGCGCGGTACGTCTGCCGGTCTATCATCAGATGGTTCGTTGGCAAATCGTCTCCGAGAGTTCCTTGAATTGCGCTCCTGGTAGAGGCGGCGCGTACGTTGCCTCTACCGGTGCTCTTTCAGTATCTGCTGAAGCTGCGGGTTGTGTGTTGAGCCAGGTTTGCGATGCCGCAGACGTTGATTATAACCACATAGCGACACACTGACAACGGATTGGGGGAGCCGATTGAACCGATGACGTTGCTGGGAATCCGTTCCGAAGTTGGCTCTGACAGAGCGGATTCGGCAGGAGAAATCCGCTCAATCTGTTCCAAAAATACGCTGTCAGCCCCTGCTAACGCATTGCTAACGCCTCGCCCCTATCCTGATACACAACATCGTCGTCTATCGTTGTACTCCCTTTATCAGCAAGGAGGAATTCGTGCAAAACCCGAGCGATCCAATCCCTGTCACTGAACAACGCACCCTCCACCGCAACCATCATACCGTGCTGGTGCGCTTCTGGCGGGTGGACGACAGCGAACCCTGGCGGGCTACCCTGGTCTATCCGGCCGGTGAAGTCACCAAACATTTCACCAGCGTCTCCAAGCTCTTCGCACACCTCTGGGACATGCTGGAGACCTCTCCCTAGAGTGGGGAGGGAACTGTGAAAGGAAGGACGATGATGGCTCTTCTATCCAACCAACAGCTCCTCCCCCAGGGTGGCGAGACTGGGTGGGGGTCGCCGCTGGCATGTGAAGCATATCGTAACCAGGTAATAAAGGAAGGTAAACAATGTACGCAAATCGAACGCATCTGTGGCGACAAATTGGCCAGACAGTATTGACAACCTTATTGTTGATAGCCTTTCTGGCGCCTGCCGTCCGGGCGCAGGAAGAGGTCACGCCGATCATCGAGAGCATCGAGGAAGCAGCCGAGGTCAAGGCAGCCAGCCCAGCGGCCACCGAGGCGCTGCCCAATTGCGACGAGCCGCCCTTCGGCAAACTCCTTCTGGTCGGCGCCGAGCGGGAGATCTTTGTCAGCTATCGCGGCGGCTTTGGCTCGCCACAGGCCAACTGGCTGGCCCACGCCCGGCTAGATCTGGACGCCAACGGCGCGCTGGCGCTGCAAGAGAGCTGGTTGGGTGGCAATTTTGACAACACACACCTGACCAACGTCGCCCACCCCGCGGCCGCCGTGGCCGACCTCGACGCCGACGGCAAGGTCGAACTCATCCAGGCGCTGATCGACAACAGCGGCAATCTCAGCGCGCTGTCGTACGGCCAGGACAGCGGCGCTGCGCTCCAGCACTATACATCGGGTGGCACTGGCGGTTCGCTCGTGGCCGCCGCCGGCGGTAACTTCACCCGCAGCGCTCTCCGTGACGAAGAACTGGTCATCGCCACCCGCAGCGGGGCCGATAACCTTTACGTTCGCATGATCAACGCCTTTGGCAATGGAACGTTGCGAGAGCTGCCCACAGGGTACTGGTGGACGGGAAACGATGAGCGCAAGTCACCGCGCCTACTCTCGGTCGCCAGCGCCGATCTGGATGGCGACGGCTACGACGGTGAGATTGTCGTAGCCCTCTACGAAGAAGGCCAGTCGCATATTCAGCTTGTGGTGCTGGAGTACACACCGGACTACGAACTACAGATTACAGGCGCCGCCGCCGCCAATCTCAAAGAGATTGCCACCTATCGCTTTGAGGCAAGCCGTGTCCTCAACCTTGCGCTGGCGACTGGTGATGTTGACAGCGACTACAAGGACGAGATCGTGATAGCCTATGACAGGGAACGGGAGAGCAACGACGGTTTCAGCAACCTGATCACGGTGAAGACCTTCGCCGTCGATCTCAAGAATCAAAGCGCGCCCATTATCGAGCGCAACGAATGGCTCAATCCCAACGCACAGTCCCCCAACCTGGTGCTTGCGGTTGCCGATACCGACGGCGACGCCGCGGCCGAGGTGGTGGTCGCCTACGAAAACACTGGCCAGGGGGGCCTCACTATCCACACACTGGACGCCGAGACCGCCACCGTCTACGAGCACAACTTCTGGCAAGATAGCAACAATGGGTACCCGTCGGCCCCGTCACTCGCCATCGACGCCGCCGATCTGAACAGGGATGGGCAGGCCGATATTGTGGCTGCTTTCACCGGCGATGGCGGGAAGATGCAGGTGCTGCGTATCACCGATTCCATCACCTCGACGGCCGGTATGACTCTGGCCGGCGGGTGGGTCGACAGCAACGATGGCCGCACCAACGCCACCAGCATCAGCGTGCGCATTTCCGACTGGGACAACGACTCGCTCAAGGCTGCCTATGCGCCGGCGCTGGGGGGGACGCTCAAGTGCAAGCAGGTGGTGGAGCCACAACTGGCATCGGCAGTCTTTATCCCACCCTACTGGCGCAACATCCAGGATGGCCAGTACATGTACGGGACCATCGGCCGTTCGAGTTCCCGCGAAACAACCCAAGAGACGGCGCTCACAACCTCTCATTCACACAGTGCGTCGGGCTATTTTGGCGTGGGCGTGGGGGTTCAGGGGGCGATTGGTTCCTTTGAGGCAAGCGTCAAACTTACGGCAGGCTACGAATATGCGGCAGAAGAGACGCAGTCGGGCAGCACCAATCAGGGACAGACCATCAGCGTGGGCTGGCTGAACTTTGACAATTACATCGTAAGCGATGATGCGGTCTACAACTGCTACCAATATCAGCTTACCCAAAATGACCAGCCGCTTGAAGGTGCAGCGCGCTTCTGCGAGAACCAGGGCGTGAGCAACGTCTCCATGAGCATGGACACCTGGGACCTCCGGCCCAATATCGATCTGCACTGGACGCCCATCACACGCGACTGGGCCAACCTGGCCCTCTTCCGCGGCGACGGGGCTGCGCAGTCGAGCGTAGCCGCGGGCGGGGCGCATCTGGCCGCGGATGGCAACACGGACGGCGACATGGCGGGTGGTTCTGTCACCGTCACTAACCAGGAGAATACACCCTGGTGGCAGATCGACCTGGGTGCGGTCGAGACCATCGAGAAGGTGCGCGTCTGGAACCGCACCGGCAGGGGCTGCAGCGACCCCACCTGCGCCGCGCAACTGGCCGACTTCTATCTTTTTATCTCAGAGACCGACCCGCGTACGATCTCCAACGACCCTGCCGTGCTCAAAGATCACCCGGCGGTGCGCGCCTTCCACTATAACGACGTGGCTGGGCGTGTTCACAATTTTAAGACCATCGACACCGCCGGCAACGGCGTGGCGGGCCGCCACGTACGGATTCAGTTGGCCGGCAACGGTGTGCTGGGTCTGGCCGAGGTACAGGTCTTTGGCGGCAACCACATCGAGCCCGACCGCTATCCCGTGGCCGTATGGGATGAGGACGCCTCCACCGCACCCGACGGCAAGTATGTACCAGGGACGGATGGCCGGTTTAGCGTGCAACTCTACAACCCGCAAAGCGGCCAGTATGAGATAGTGCGCCAGCGCGGCAACCTGTTGTGGAACGGCTCGCAATATAGCGTGCTACAACAAAACCGGGTAGGCCAGGGTGACAGCACGCTCATCTGGTCGCTCTCCACGGTGACCGAAACCAGCCGCACGACGGCTAGCTCGTTCTCGCACACGGCCAAGATCGGCGCCGAGTTTGATGTGGAGATGGGTGTGGGCGCCAAGATCATGGCAGGGGGCAGCTACGAGTACGCCACTGGCTTTGGCCGCGAAGAGTCGAGAACCGTGAGCTGGGGCTCCGGCTTTGAGATCGAGGGCGGCATGCAGGGCTTCCCGACTGCGCACAATGGCGAACCAATCTACTGGCCGGATCAGTGCCAGTACGGCTTTCAGCCCTACTACTATGAGGTGGTCGAAGAGTCGAGCTATGGCTACCAACATCGCTTGATGGTCATCGATTACATCGTGCCCGACTATATGCTCGACCGTAGCCGTAACCTGGCGCCCTGTCGCTCCGGTGTCTTCACTACCGGGCCCAACGCGCCACCGGTAGCGGTCAACGATACCTTCACCGTGACCGCCGGCATCGGCCCGGCCACGCTGGATGTGCTCGCCAACGACCACGACTCAAACGGCGATACGCTCACCATCACCGGCGTCACCCAGCCGGCCAACGGCCAGGTCGCTATTATCGAGAACACACTGGTCTACACGCCCACCGACGGCTTCACCGGCGCCGATACCTTTGGCTACACCATCAGCGACGGCATCGCCAGCGCCAACGGCGTGGTCGCGGTGGCCGTCGTCCCCAACACGCCGCCGGTAGCGGTCAACGACACCTTCACCGTAACCGCCGGCATTGGCCCGGCAACCCTGAACGTGTTGGCGAATGACCACGACCCCAACGGCGACGCGCTCACCGTCGTCGATGTGACCCAGCCGGCCCACGGCCAGGCTGCCATCGTGGGCGATACAATCATCTACACGCCCACGGCGGGCTTCACCGGCGCCGACACCTTTAGCTACGCCATCAGCGACGGTGGCGCCATAGCCACCGGTCAGGTCACAGTCGTCGTCGTCCCCAACGTGGCGCCGGTGGCGACGAATGACACGTTCAATGTAACCGCTGGCAGCGGGCCGATCACGCTAAACGTGCTGGGAAACGACCACGATCACCACGGCTTGACCTTGACCATCGTCAGCGTGACCCAGCCGGCCCACGGCCAGGTTGCCATCTCCGGCAATACGCTGGTCTACACGCCTGAACCCGGTTTTACCGGCGAGGTGACCTTTACCTATACCATCAGCAACGGCAGCAGTGAGACGACCGCCACCGTTACCTTGAATATCACCACTAGTGGACAAGGCAGCGGTGCCCTCTATTTGCCTATCGTGAGGAGCTAAGGTTGCCAAGCGCCTGGCTGACCTGTTGGGCCGGGTCGATACCCTCTATTTGCCTATCGTGGGGAGCTAAGGTTGCCAAGAGTGGTCTTTAGGAAGTCATTTCGGCAAACAATAAGGGGATGAATAGGGCGGCCAGTGCAGCGATTCTGCCGTCGCCCTACGCATCCCCTCACTTCAGACCTGATAACCCAGCCATGCCTTCTAAAAACCGTCGCTGCATAGCGAAAAAGAGAATCATAACTGGCAGGACGGCGACGACTGCACCCGCCATCAATAAATTCCACTCGTTCTGATATTCTTGCAAGAATTGGGCGAGCCCAATCGGGAGGGTGCGATACCGGTCCGTCGTAGTCACAATCAAAGGCCACAAAAAGTCATCCCAGTTGGTGACGAACGTAATGATGGCAAGCGTGATGATCGCAGGTCGCGACAGGGGCAGCACAATCCGAAAGAAGATACCCAATTCGCTGGCCCCGTCGATCCGCGCCGCGTCTATGTAATCATCCGGCACACTGATGATAAATTGCCGCATCAGAAAAATGCCAATGGGCGACATACTAAAGGGCAAAATCAAGCCCTGATAGCTGTCAACCCAGTCAAAGGCGCGCACAATCAGATAGAGCGGGATCACAATGACGGCAAACGGGATCATCAAGGTCGCCATGATAAAGATGAAGATCAGATTCTTGCCCGGGTAGTCAAACTTGGCCATGCTGTAGCCGACGATCGAGCAAAAAATCACTTGTAAGATCACAATACTGCTTGTGACGATCAGGCTATTGATGAAGTAGCGGCCAATGTTAAACCGTGTAAAAATATCCACATAATTTTGCGGGCGCCACTCTGGCGGGAACAGGTTCACCGGCGTTGTAAAGACATCGCCCAGCGTCATAAAGGAGGCCATAAACATCCAATAGACTGGCAAGACTGTAAGCACCATGCCGGCGGTCAGTAGCCCATAAAAGAGGATGGTAGTCAGGATGGCAATTGCGCGTCTGTTCATGACATCGCTCTACGTCTGCCGCTCACCCAGCAGCCGAAACTGAATAAGCGTAAGTCCCATCAGGATGACCAGCAGCACCAGGGAAGCGGCGCTGGCGTATCCCATTTTGAGAAAGTTAAAGGCGTTATCCACAATGAACATGGGGATCACTCGCGTGGCTGAACCAGGCCCGCCACCGGTGAGCAAGTAGACCGGGGTGAAGACCTGGAAGCCGATGATGATCGAAATGACCGCCACATAGAGCATAACGGGGCGTAAGAGCGGCAGAGTAATGTGCCACAGCCGCCGCAGCCAGGTCGCTCCATCGACCATCGCTGCTTCATAATACTCGGTCGGAATCGAGCGCAAGCCGGCCAGGTAGATGATCATGTAAAAGGGTGTCCCCTTCCAAATGCTCAAGATGATGATGGCTGGCATGGCCAGTTCGGCATTGTTGAGCCAACGGATGTAATCAAAGCCCAACGGCTGGGTAAAAATGGTCAGCAAGCCACCGCTGGGGTGGTACATCAGCCGCCAAATCAGCGACCAGACGGTCAAAGAGACCACCGCCGGCAAATAGTAGAGGGTTAAGTAACCCTGGCGACCGCGAAAGCTGGTGTTAAAAACCAGGGCCAACCCAAGCGCAAAGAACCAGATCGGAATCACCGTGCCAATGGCGTAGTAGAAGGTGACCTTGAGCGAATTGGCAAACTCTGGGTCGGCGTAGAGACGAGAATAGTTTTGCAGCCCAACCCATTTGGGCGGGCTGAGCAGGCTCCAGTTGTTGAAACTGATGTAGATTGCTCGCCCCAATGGGTAGAGGTAAAAGACCGAAAAGAAGATCACCGCCGGTGAAGCGAAGAGCAACCCGTAGCGGACCTCGCGCTGGCGAATGACGCCGGGCCGGCGCGACTTCCGTGCGGAGGAGCGCAGAGCATTAGTCGTTGCGGTCATGGTCAATTTTCGTCGAATATCGTAGCACTACCGCGGCACGCTGCCAGCGTTCTCGGGGATAGGAAAGATTCACGCAACGGCACAACGGTGGAACAAGGCAGAAACAGGTCGTGCCGTTGCGTGAACCCAGGCCGAACAGCTGCGTTCGTCCAATTTACACTAGTCAACGGCAGCATCCGCCGCGGCTTGGGCATCGGTCAGTACAGTCATCACATCCTCACCTTCCAGAATACGAGTGGTGGCGCGTGTCCAGATATCCGACAGCTCAAAGTAGTGGGGAGAACGGAACTGAAACCTGCCGTAGTTGTAATCTTCCAGAAAGACGGGCATCAGTGGCTCTGTGCTCACCTGATACTCATTGATGGCTTCTCCAGTGCTTGTCTCCACCAGGCGCGCCTGGACATAGCGCACGTCATCCCACCAACGTTGGGCATTGGCTGAGAGATGCTCGGCAAATCGCCAGGCCCACTCCTGTTCTTCGGGCGAGGAATTAGGGTTGACAAACCAGGCCCAGGCGTAGAGGGTCGTAATACGCTCTCCGTTTGCCCACTTGGGCAGCGGCACAACCATGTAATTGAGGTCGGGATTGATGCGTTCCAGATTCGAAATCGCCCACGGCCCGGCAATGATGGTCGATGTAGTGCCGTTGCCAAAGTCATCGAGCAGACCAGTGTAGATGGCTGGATCCAGCGCGTTGTGCGTAAAGCGCAAGTCCTGGACATATTGCATGGTCTTGACCATCTCCTCTGAGACGAAATCAGGTCTGCCCGTCTCTGGGTCGATCAGTTGCCCGCCAAGCTGATGCACCAACGGCTCCAGGATCAAGACCGTCCAAATGCCGCTGGTAAACGGCCAGACCAACGCGTTGCGGGTGACATTGCCGTTGGCATCCTGCTGGGCCAGACTTTCGGCAATGGTTGCAAATTCCTCCCAGGTGATTGGCTCTTCTGTTGACGGCAGCGGCAGCCCGGCCTCTTCAAAATGGTCGATGTTGATCAGCAAGCTAAAGGTGTTGTATTCCGACAGGCCGCCGGTATACACTTCACCCTCGTGGGTGAAAGGGGCGAGTGAATTGGGTGCAAACAGTTCCGCGTATTCGCTAGCTGAATTTACACCGTAGGCAGAATAATTGACTGGTGCAACAATGCTCTGCTCAAGAAATTGCGGCATCATCCAGTCGCCGGCCCAGAAAATATCAGGCCCTTGACCACCTGCGTAGGCCGTCAAAACTTTCTGTTCATAGCTGTCGGCAGGCGCATGATCATAGACGATCGTGACATTGGGATGCATTTCCGTGAACTCGGCAATGAGTGAGTCGTTCAAGTCGGCGGCCGGCTCAAAGTTGTGGGTCATATAGAGCAGTTCAACCTGTTCGCCACTTTCACCTGGGGCCGTATCGCCACCTGGCGCCGCAGCAGGCACCTGGCATGCGGCCAGCAGCAAAGTTACGACGGTGGCAACAATCATCACAGGGCGCCTGGGAAAATTCATCGTTGATTCCTCCTCTGGTTGAATGAGTGGATTACGTGGATCGCGATTGCGCTTTTACGAATGAAAAGGGGAGAGCAGATGGCTGCCAGACATTTACAAAGCCGGCTTAAGAGAATACCGACCCTGCCTTTGTAGGAACTCCAACAAATAAATCAATAGCCTTGCCACAAATGAAACACGCAGATTGGGGGAGAATCAATTCTGCGTGTCCCATTTGAGCGGAGCATCGCAGCGTGAATTAAGGTGCTGCTACCGCCTCGCGTGCCCGTCGCAGGGCCTCACCGGCGTCGAATTCACCGGCAAAAAAACCTGCGGGCTCTTTGGCCAAGATTTCCACACGGGGCTGGCCGCCTTCTTCAACCCAGACGCCACAGGCGCCGCCCTTTTCACTCGTCTCTAGCCACAGCTCTTTGCCATCAAAGGTCAACACCGGCTGGTCATAGCTGGTCAGTTGTTGCGCATTGCCTGTCACATAGTGGGCGATCAGCGAACGGCGAAATCGATCCTGGCTGCTGTTGGGGAAACTGCCGTGAATCAACGTGCCATTAAAAAAGAAAACGTCGCCGGGCTCCATGACCACGGCCTTGGCTTCCAAACCGGCGGGGATAGGAACGGCAATGTCGGTGAAGCTTTGGGTTGTGTCTGCCTGCACCGCACACAGGATGGGCAGATCGCCCGTCCCGGGCACAATCTGCAAGCAACCGTTTTCTTCGTCACATGGGTCCAGGGCCAGCCAGGCCGCCACACAAGTTCCCGGCTGCGCCCGCAGATAGTACTGATCCTGATGGAGCGCCTGCCCCCGTGCGCCAGGCGGCTTGAAGTAGAGCATCGTCTGCACGGCGTACGGGTCCTGCCCCAGAAAGGCGCTCAGACACGCACGCAGCCGCTCGTCCAACAACCACTGGCGGCTCACCTCATCCCAGCGGTGCATATGGATCAAGCGCGGGTACTGCTGCAAAGGGTCTGCGCGATTGATATCTTCATTGCTGCTCTTTACACCGGCAAAATCGCCAGGATGCTGGGTTTTCCGCATCTCCATATAATGGCGCTTGTAAAATTCCACCTCTTCTGGTGAGAACAGACCGCGCACCAATACACAGCCGTTTTCTTGAAACTGTTGGGCCAGTTGCGGTTCGACCATGCTCATTTCCTCCCGTAGATTTTCTCGGTTATACGCACAAATTGGGTTCTGTTGACACTTGCTGTGCGCGGCTGCTTGCAACGACTCAAGTCGGTGACTGACAGTGGAAAGTGCCTACAGGCACTTGATTGATGGTCGCTGAGGCGACTCTTCACTGTCAGCAGCAGGTTTCAACCCTGCTGCTTATCGCGCCAGGGACAATTATCGAAGATTCCTTCGTATAGGACAGCATGAGTCTATCATGAGCGTCATGGACTGTCAAACGGGTTGGCAGCATCCCCTTCTTACCCTTACCCACCGGCGCTCTTGGCTTTGTACCCCAACTCGTTGAGGATCGTCACGATCTTCTCGCGGTGGTCGCCCTGGATCTCGATATTGTCACCCTTGACGGCGCCGCCGGTTCCCAGTTTGGTCTTGAGCAGTTTGACCAGCGCCTCTTTGCCATGCAGTGGACTCATGACACCTTTGATGACCGAGACGGTTTTGCCGCCGCGACCGGCCCGCTCTTTGAAGACGCGCACAGGGTTGTTGAGCTGCCGCGTGGGGATGGCCGCGGCAGGGTTGCCCGTGGCTGGTGGCGGCGAGGGCGTGGGTTCAGGTGGTTCTGGATCGGTGGAGTAGACGGTACGCGGGCGTTTGTTGCTCATTGCATTCCTGCTAAAATCGTGTTAGGTTTGGCATCTAACGGTCAAACCTGATCTCTCACCAACGTCTGACGAGGCAACGAACACGATGAACTATACCATTGCGGGCGAAATTGCCCAATATGTCCGTCTTGAGTTTGAACCGGGTGACGCCGTCTGGACGAGCAAAGGCTCTCTGATGGCCTACTCGCAACAGGTGCAGTGGCAGTTGCGCTGGCCGGGCGGAGCAGCCGGTGCTGTTCGCCGCTCGCTGGCAGGCGAGGGTCTGGCGCTGACATATTTGACAACCGGCCAGCCGGGGCAATTTGCCCTGCTGGCCGCCAATCACCCCGGTCACCTCATGCAGTGGGATCTGGCGGATGGCCCCATTGTGACCACACGCGGCGCATTTCTGGCGGCTTGGGGTGACGAGATCGACATCAGCGTGTCGATTGCCCGGCGCACAGGCGCGGCATTCTTTGGCGGCACCGGTCTCTTTTTGCAGCGGATCACCGGCCGCGGCGTCGTGCTCATCCACGGCAGCGGTGATTTCTACGAACGGCAACTCGCAGCCGGCGAACAGATCATGGTCAGCACCGGCAATCTGGCTGCGCTGGCCGACAGCGTTGACTACGACATCCAGAGCGTCGGCGGCTGCCGCAAAATGTTCTTTGGCGGCGAAGGGTTCTTTATGACCAAACTGACCGGTCCAGGGCGCGTCCTGCTACAAACCCTCAAACGAAACGGCAGTTCAGGGGGAGGCGAGTAAGTGCGCATTCACGTCGCCGGCGCCAACTCCTGATAAGCCGCCAGATATTCTTGGTAATCCGCTCGTGAGAAGCAGACGGCAACGACCCGCTCCAGAGTCGTATCCTGCTCCAAAAAGTCACGGATCGTCCGTAGGGCGATCCGGCAGGCGCGCGGTACGGGAAAGCCATAGACCCCTGTGCTGATGCCGGGGAAGGAGATGCTTTTCACGCCATGTTCTACGGCCAGCGCCAGCGAGTTGCGATAACAGCGCGCTAACAGTTCGTCCTCATTGTGCTGGCCGCCGCGCCAGACTGGCCCTACCGTGTGGATGACATATTTCGCAGGCAAGTTGTACCCGCCGGTGATCCTGGCCTCGCCGGTGGGGCATCCACCGAGCGTGCGGCATTCGGCCAGCAGCCCCGGCCCCGCCGCCCGGTGGATGGCGCCGTCAACGCCGCCGCCACCCAAGAGCGAACTGTTGGCGGCGTTGACGATGGCGTCAACCGCGAGGGTGGTGATGTCTCCCTGGGTGATCTGCAACCGGTTCATGATTTGCCTTCTCTCGGCCCGTCTGCCGGCGTACAAAGCGGGCGATCTCATCCAGAGCGGCGCGTGCGTCAGGCGCAATCAGATAGAAAAACTGAAAGACGTGGACCAGATCGTCCCACAGTTGGAGTTCTATTTCCACCCCGGCGGCCCGAGCCCGTTCGGCAAAGCGCCGGCTGTCATCCACCAACAGTTCGGTGGTGCTGGCCTGGATCAAGAGCGGTGGCAGGCCGCGCAAATCGGCATAGAGCGGCGACGCCAGCGGCGTATGGAGATCGGCCCCGTTCAAGTACATCTGCGCACAGCCTTTGAGCACGCGCGGGTTGAGATAATCGACACTCTCTCCGCTCTGCACCGACCTGCCTTCCAGCGCCAGGTCCAACCAGGGCGAGAGACCGATGACGCCCGCCGGCAACGGCATGTGCGCATCGCGTAGGGCCAGCGCGAGCGCAATCGCCAGCCCGCCGCCAGCCGAATCGCCGGCGATGACGATCTCGGTGGGTGCGATACCCTCGGTCAATAGCCACCAGTAGGCGGCCCACGCATCCGCCAGTGCAGCCGGATACGGGTGCTCGGGGGCCAGCCGGTAGTCGATTGCCAACAGACGCGCTGGAATGACGCGTGCGATCTGCGTCGTCATCAACCGGTGTGTCCGCGGCGAACCCGACACATAGCCACCGCCGTGCAGATAGAGCACCACGGGACCGCCATCATGCTCTGGGGGAATGATCCACTCGCCATTGACCGGCGCATTGGTTAGCGGCTGCACGGTCCTGCGCTGGGGCAGTGGAATCGCCGTCAGCCGGTCGAATGGATTGCGGACCACGCTGACCTCGAAGGTGTCATCCGCAGGCAGCCCCTGGGCCAGCACCTGTACCATCAGCTCGAACTCGCGTGACCATGCCGGTCGCCTGGGGCCATAGCGTAGCCGGTGAAGCAGCGTATGAATAGCGGCGCGCACAAGAAGCAAGTATAGCTTCAGGTAGCTCCGCACGGCGGCGAGCAACTGGATGGTCAACGCAACCATAACAGGGTGTCAGTTGGGCAATCGCTGGCCGATAAAGTCAGGCGCACCGTTGAGAAAACTGCGAATATCCAGCGCCCGTTTGCCCGCCGGCTGGACCGTGCGGAGCAACAGCAGACCTTCGCCGCTTCCCACGGCGGGGCCTTGTGGCGTGTTGACGACCCGCCCCGGTTCAGCATTCCCCGCGGCTACAGCCGCCTGCCAGATCTTGAACGGCTCGCCGCGCCAACTCGTGTAGGCCGAGGGCCAGGGCGTGTACGCGCGCGTCATTCGCTCGATCTGGATGGCCGGCTGGTTCCAGTCGATATGCCCGTCTTCCTTTTTGATCAGCCGGCAGTACGATAGTGCGCCGGGCAGCTGATCCTGAGCGGTGGGTTTCAGTTCGCCGCTGACCCATTGGGGCAACGTGGTCACCAGCAAAGTGGCTCCTAGCTCGGCCAGCCGTTGGCTTAGGCTGGCCGTTGTATCTGCCGGGTCGATGGCGTGGCGGGCCTGAGCGAGCACTGGGCCAGTGTCCATCCCCTCGTCCATCAGCATGATCGAGACGCCGGTCTCAGACAAGCCATCGAGGATAGCCGCCGTAATGGGCGAGGCGCCTCGATAGGCCGGCAGCAGGCTGGCGTGGATATTGATACAGCCAAAGCGTGGAATCTCCAACACCGTCCTGGGCAGGATCAACCCGTACGCCGCCACGACGATGAGGTCGGGCGCCAACTGGCGAATCGCCTTGACCGCACCGGGGTCCTTGCGCAGGCTCTGCGGCTGGAGCACCGGCAGCCCTTGCGCCTGGGCATATTCCTTGACGGGGCTGGCCACCAGTCGTTTACCACGCCCGGCCGGCCGGTCCGGCTGGGTGACGGCGGCGGCTACCTGCCAACGTTCACTGGCCGCCCCTTCAACCAGCTTACGGAGGGCAGGCACGGCAAAATCAGGCGTTCCCATAAAAATGATGCGCAACGTTGAGTGATCCATAGGCATAGTATATCATAACTGGCCGGTGAGCGCGTAGGTCGATCCACAGATTACTCACTCACCTTACGCAGGTACAGCAGGAACACAGAGCACACAGAGGCAAGGAACGAATCGGCTGTTTCTCGGCGTGCTCTGGGGGCGCCCCCTGGGCCCTCTGCGCCCTCTGTGTTACGCTTTGCAGTAGTTGACTGCGTACGGTAAGTTACTCAGATTGCACGGCTAAACAATCAAAAATCTGTGTAATCTGTGCATCAAGCCTTTTCCGCTGCAACTTTCGCTTGCAGCGTGCGTAATGCTGAGTAGTCAATGGCCGGCGCTCTGCGGCCCGCAGCACCATGATTGGGAGGAAGTCAACAAGCAGTATGGAAGAGATGAAGAACAGTGGGGAACAAGTGGAGGGCGCTGTACCGGTGGAAAATGTGCGTGGCGAAACCCGCACCCCGGTCGAGCGGATGACGGACGCCGCACGGGGCCAGGCCACCGAGGCAGCCGACGCCTTCCGCCGGGGCGAGTTCATGCACGAGGCGCTGGTCGATGAGACAGCCACACCCGACGACCGGTTGATCGCGCTGTTGAGCTATGCCAGCCAGGTAGTGATCCCGCTGATCATGCCGATCATCGTGCTGATCAGCGAGAGCAGCAAGCACCGGCCGTTTCAACGCTATCATGCCGTGCAGAGCCTGGCGTTGGCCGCGCTCTTTGGTGTTGCCGGCCTTGCGCTGGGCGTTGGCTCGATGATCCTGTGGGTTGTGCCCATCATCGGCTGGCTGGTCAGCGTGCTGATGGCATGTCTGATGCCGATCTTGTGGGCGATGGCGGTCATTGCCATGCTCTATTATGGCTACCAGGCTTATCAGGGCAAGCGCTTCGCCATCCCCGGCCTGACTAGCTTCTTGCGCGACCAGGGTTGGATCTAGCCAACTGGCCACCAGGACTGGCAACTGAGCCTGAAAGAGGGACGGAAATAATCCGTCCCTCTTTTATTATGAACATATAGGGTTTTCTAAGCAGCCATCATGACCTGCAATCACCCATACCAATGAAAATGGCAGCGTACAGCAAGTAACATAGAGAACTGG
>QEUW01000660.1 GCA_003577005.1 Chloroflexota bacterium
CGGCTGTCCAGCTTGATGCGCATGGCGGGCGACCAGGGGCCGTAATCAAACTGGGTCGCCAGGCTCGTATAGCGCTCGTGGCGGACACGCACGCGCCAGTAGTAGCTTTCGTTGTCTTCGTAGGCATTCAGGCTGTGGAAGACCGAGGTCAAGAAAGGGAAGAAGGAGCTTGTGGACCGTTCCGAGATCTCCCACGTCTCGACCAGGTCGGTAAACTTGGTATCGCGGGCAACCTGAACCTGGTAGCCGTCCACCGAAACTTGGTAGGGCGTCCGCCAGCGCATGGGTGGCAGGTCGTCGTAGACAATCGGGTTGGTGAGCGGCGTATCAAACGGATAGAGCGGCAGGAGCATGTCGGAGACAAAGGCGGGGTTGCTCAACGGGCTGCCCTGTTCTGGGATCATATCGAGCGCCGTCGCCCCCGCCTCGTCGGTGCTCAAGACGGTGAGCGCCAGGCTGCCAGAAAAATTCTCGACGCCCGCTCCAATGGCGGTGTAAGGAACCAGGAGTTGCACGGCGTTGGTGTCCGGCGCAAACCAGGCGGCGCCACCGATGGAGGACAACGTCTGTGGCGGGCTCCAATTGCTTCCGGTCCAGGTGTAAAGCTCGACACCGCCTGGCCCAATTGTGCCGTTGCTGAGTGTCACACGCAGCATGTAATCGGGCAAATAGAGCGAGTCAACCTGGACAGGCGGAATGAGCAAGTCTGCTGGCGCTCCCGACCCGGCGATGTGGTCGCTGTCCACAAGAACACTGTACCTGACCGTATCGCTGATGCTGGCGGTCGTGCCAAAGGCGATCACCCAGTTGAGACTGCCGCTGTACATCCGGTCGAGCATAACGTGGAGTGCGCCCAGCTCGTACGCACCTAAACCCTCGTTAGGGCTGCTGGCGATGTAGGTTAAGGCCGGGTCGTACACTGGTGTAGTGCTCAAGATACTGGTCGAATAAGACGGCTGTGGGGCGGTTGGTGTAAGAAAAGGTGGCGGCAGGAGATCATATCGATTGCCCACCACCAGATCCACCGACAGGTTGAAATGGCGCACCTCGCTCCAGTCGCCGATGGGAACACCGGGGGCGCTCTCGGCGCGCACCCGCCACCAGTACGTGCCAAAGGGTATGGCCTCGGAGCGGTTCTGCCAGGGCACATAGTTGAGAAATTGCGCCTCGGCCTCATCCACGATGTTGGTAAATCCGGCGTCGCGGCTGACCTGCACACGGTATAGAGTGGCGCCCTCTACGGGCAGCCAGCCCAAGACCGGCGGCACTTCCACGGTTTCAAAGGCGTCGTCCGGGTAGATCAGGGTGGCCGTGGGGGAAATGGGTAGGGTGTTGGTGGTGCGGTCGATGCGGGCCACCCAGACTTCATCGACGCCCATTCGTTGCGTTTTTTGCGCATCCCGATAGGCCCGTACCCGCCAGTAGTAGAGTTGGCCATCCTGCAAATTGATGAAGGGATTCGCCGCAGTCGGGGCCGCTGCTGTCCCTTTGGTGCTCGCAATCTGAAAGTTGACCTGGGTAAAGGCCGGGTCAGAGGCGACGGTCAACTCATAATGGTCTGGGGTCAGATTTCTGACCGGCGCATACTCCTGCGCCGTATCCCAGATAAAGAGCGGCCAGGCCACCGTCGGGTCGCTGTGAACCGGTAGATTCTCGGGGTCAGGCGCATAGTAGTAGGGTGGATAGACCTGGTTGGGCGATGTAACAAAGCCAAAGCGAAAGGCGTGGGTGTTGCTCCAGGGGGTGTAGTTCTTCTGCGCGTCGATGCCGCGCACCCGCCAGAAATAGTCCTGGTCGATAAAGACGGTGGACTCCTCGATCTTGACGATCCCCAGCGTCGTCGTGTTGTAGACCTCTACATCCATCAGCGGGCGGCCAAACGAGCCGCTCTCGTCTACCTGGACCTGGTAGCGTTCCACACCGGGGATGGGCGTCCAACTGAAATAAGGGTGCGACCGGTTGATGACGTTGTTGAGCGGGGTGAGCAGTTGGGGCTGGAAGTTCCAGCGCATGCGAAAACGGCGGATTTCGCTCCAGGGGCTGCTGTTGCCAACGGCGTCGATGGCCTTGACCCGCCAGTAGTAATCCTGGTCGTTGCTCAGCGCCTTGGTTGGGGTAAAATCAGTGTTGGCGGTCTGGTACGCCGTGGCTGCGCTGAGGTCGGGCTGTGTGCTGATCTCCAGTTGGTAGGTCTGGGCGGCTTCGACGGCCGTCCACGAGAAGCGCGGCAGATAGGGCGTATCGATGTTGTGTTCCGGCGCAAGCAGTTGGGGGGCGATATTCCAGGTGAAGGTAAACGACCCGGTCTGGCTGGGCTGGCCCCGGTTGTTGCGGGCATCGGTGGGGGTGACGCGCCAGTAGTAGAGGTTGCTGGCCAGCCGTTTGGTCGGTGTATGGTGGGCCTTGATGGTCGTCGCACTGTAGACTACACTGGCGAACGACGGGTCGGTGCTCACCTCGAGCAGATAACTTGCCGCCCCGGATACCGGGGTCCAACTGAAATCGTCGTGGGCAAAGGCCGTGCGCACGCTGCCTTCCAGCGGGGAGAGCAGTTGGGGGACGATCGTCCCTTGTGCGCTCCAGGTTTTGCTAAAGAGACGTACCTCTGAGTAAGGCCCCCAGCTCGTGCGTTGCCCCGCCTTGACCCGCCAAAAGTAGTCGCCATCAGCCAGGGCGATATCAGGCGTAAAGGTGGTGGCGTAGGTGGTGGCGTTGACCACGGTGCTGGCAAAGCCGGCCGAGGTGCTGATCTCCACCTGGTAGCGCGTTGCGTCTGCGACGGGCGCCCACACCAACTGCGGCACCCCCAGGGGCGGATGGGTGGCGCCCGTCGTCAGGGAGCCATGTTCCGGCGCCAGAAGGATCGGCTCAACGAGCTGCGGTTCGGCGACCTGTGCCGCTTGCGCCGCAAACACAACAGTAGCCC
>QEUW01000661.1 GCA_003577005.1 Chloroflexota bacterium
AAAAAAGTTTCGCTTCTGTGCCGTGGTGGAATCGCTTTGGACTCGCCAGAAATTTGTCTGCGGTTCAGATCTGAGAGATGCGAGGCTTTGCCGCCTTGCTAGCTGCACCAGGATGATTGGCGAGCATCTATAAGGATGAAAACCGAGACCACTGCCGCACCCATCCATCAAACGGCCTCTCCTAATCTTCCAGTGGAAGCCACACCTGGGCGTCGCAGCATTGTGGGCGCCGCTGCCATCGTGATGCTCTTTTTCGTCCTCAGCCGTGTGGTGGGGCTGGTGCGCGAGATGGTCATTGCCGCCCAGTTTGGCGCCGGCGCTGAACTCGACGCTTATCTGGCCGCCTTCCGCGTGCCCGATCTTCTCTTTCAACTGATAGCCGGCGGTGCGCTCGGCAGCGCCTTTATCCCTACCTTTGCTGGGTACTGGACGCGTGGGGATCAGGAAGGGGCCTGGCTGCTCTTTAGCCGCATCCTCAACTTGATCACATTGTTGTTGCTGGTCGCCGCCGGGCTGGCGGCGCTCTTTGCCTTGCCGTTGGTGCGTTCTATCATCGCTCCGGGGTTTCCACTCGAGCAGCAACTTCTTACGGCCAGCCTCATGCGCTGGATGTTGTTTGGCACGATTCTCTTTGGGGCCAGCGGCCTGATTATGGCTGCGCTCAATGCGGTACAGCATTTTCTTTTGCCGGCGGCGGCGCCGGTGCTTTATAACCTGGCTATTATTGGGGGCGCCTGGCTGTTGGCGCCGCGGTTGGGCGTCTATGGGCTGGCGTTGGGGGTAGTCGGGGGGGCACTGGCTCATCTGATGGTGCAGCTTCCTGGTCTGTGGCGCGTTGGCGCCCGCTATTCGTTTGCGCTGCACTGGGATGATCCAGGGGTACATGAGGTGGCTCGCCTCATGGGGCCGCGGGTGCTGGGTCTCTTTTTTGTACAGATGCACTTTCTGGTCAACACAATTCTCGCCAGCGGTCTTGAGGCGGGGAGTCTGAGTTGGCTCTATTACGCCTGGCTGCTGATGCTGTTGCCGCAGGGCATTTTTGCGCAGTCGCTGGCGACGGCGACCTTTCCGACCCTGGCGTCGGAGGTGGCGGCCGGGCAGTTGGCCGCCATGCGCCAGACCTTTAGCCGCACCCTACGGCTGACGCTTTTCCTGACGATTCCAGCGGCTGTGGGGCTGGTGGTGTTAAGCACGCCTCTGGTGAGTGCGTTGCTCCAGCGGGAACAGTTTACAGCTACCAGCACCCTGCGTGTAGCCCACGCCTTGCAGCTCTATGCGCTAGGTCTGGCAGCTCATGCCGCGCTCGAAATTGTTGTACGGGCTTTTTATGCGTTGCACGATACAAAAACACCGGTGGTGGTGGGTGTAGCAGCCATGCTGTTGAATATTCTGCTCAGCCTCGTCTGGGTTGGCCCGTTTGGCTATGGCGGCCTGGCGTTGGCCAACAGTGTCGCCACAACAGTCGAAGCGTTTGTGTTGCTGGGGTTGCTCCGCCGGCAGCTACAAGGGTTCGAGGAATGGACAGTTGTACGCGCAGTAGGCCGGCAATTTGGCGCAGCGCTGGTGATGGGCGGGGCGCTGTGGCTGTGGCTACAGTGGGGAGAGGGCGCCCCCTGGCTGACCGGCACCGCGGCGGGGGCCTGGGTGTTGGCCGGGGGTGGTCTACTCTTGGGCGCCAGTATCTATCTTGGTTTGATGGTGGCGCTGGCTCCCGCTGAAGTACGCCCGCTCTTGGCCCTTGTGCAGGGCCGGCTGTTTGGTCGGCGGTTGCGCTAACAGAAAACTAATCTATTTCTAATGCGGCACATGCGCGACTCGTGGTAAGGTAATGCGTAAAATACTTTAGAGTTTCTTGCACGAGATTGACTGTTTTTTGGGTTCTTGTACAAAAATATCGCTTGGCGCTGGTAGTTTGATCCGAAGACGCGGCGAGCCCCTATATGTCAAATACGTCAAACCCAAAAGATCAGACAGACAGGAATGAAAAGAGGAGCCGCAGATGTTTTATTTTGATCCACTTTATCTAATCGTTGCTTTGCCGGCCTTGCTCTTGGGTTTGTGGGCGCAGATGCGCGTCAAGTCGGCGTTTGGGCGCTATTCGCAGGTGCGCGCAGCGTCGGGGATCAGCGGCGCCCAGGCGGCGCGGCGCATCCTGGATGCCAACGGTCTGCAACATGTGGCCGTCGAGCGGGTGGGCGGCTTTTTGTCTGACCACTACGACCCGCGCAGCAAGACACTGCGGCTAAGCCCTGCGGTGTATGAGGCGCCAAGCCTGGCCTCAGTTGGTGTCGCTGCCCATGAGGCGGGTCATGCGTTGCAGGACAAACAAGAGTACGCGCCACTCCAATTGCGCTCCGCCATGGTGCCGGCGGTGCAGTTTGGCAGTTGGCTGGGCCCGATTATCTTCTTTATTGGTCTCATGATGTCCACCGCGTTTGGGGAGACGCTGGCCTGGGTGGGGCTGATTCTCTTTGCCGCTACGGCAGTGTTTGCCCTGGTCACGCTGCCGGTGGAGTTTGATGCCAGCCGGCGGGCCAAACAGTTGCTGGTCAGCCAGGGGATCGTGAGCCAACAGGAGTTGCCGGGTGTCAACAAGGTGCTCGATGCAGCGGCCCTGACTTACGTGGCCGCAGCGCTCCAGGCGATTATCACCGTGCTCTATTACGCCTATCTGCTGCTTGGACGGCGGAGCGACTAACGCTCCAGCCGGTAGAGGAAAGCGATTCATGTTTACTGGTTCACCCATTTTTGTACGATTTCATAGCGCGGGCCAACAGGTGGCGCAGCGAGGGTCGTGGCTGGTGATCGCTCCCGGGCTGGTGTTGGTGCTGATGGGCATTGCCATCATCGTCTGGCCGCAATTACTCGCCTATATGGTGGCAAGTGTACTTCTGTTTGCCGGTGTTTCATTACTGCTTTGGGG
>QEUW01000662.1 GCA_003577005.1 Chloroflexota bacterium
GTTCTCTTGCGCCGTTCATCATTGCTGGGTCTGGTGACACGCCATCAACTCAAACAGGCGGATATGACGTTGCTGGCTGCCACCACCGACCAGATGTTACCGTACGGAAGAATCATCCGCAACGCTGAGGGCGAGATCACCGATGTGGTCGAGGAGGTCGCCGCTACCAACGCTCAAGAGCAGATCCGCGAGCTCAACATCGGCGCCTATGTTGTGAAGGCAACTGTGCTGTGGCCGGCGTTGCGCAAGGCGGCCGTAACGGCTGCCGATGGCCCAATCGACTTGACCGCCTGTATACGCCATCTGGCACAGATGGGCAAACGCGTCGAGAGCTACCAGGCGCTGGATGAGGACGAGTTGTTGGGCATCAACACTGCGTCCGACCTGGAGCAGGCGGCTTTCATCTTGCAAAAACGCCAGCTTCAGCCCCGCCGAATCGAAGAACGCAACCTCATCCGCTTTGGCACTGGCGGCTGGCGCGCGCTCATCGGTGAAGCCTTTACACTCGACAACGTGCGCCGCCTCTGCCAGGCGCTGGCCAACGATGTGATCCGGCAGAGCCGCGAACAGAAGGGCGTAGTCATCGGCTACGACCGCCGTTTCCTCAGCGACACCGCCGCCGAGGTGGCCGCCGAAGTCTTTGCCGGGAACAATATCCCCGTCCGTTTGCAGAGCGGCGACACGCCTACGCCCCTGCTGACCTACGCCACGGCCAAAGAGCAGGCCGCCTACGGTCTTATCTTTACCGCCAGCCACAACCCTCCCCAGTGGAACGGTCTCAAGGTCTTTGCCAGCGACGGCTCGCTCCCGCTGGATGAAGAGACACGCCGGATCGAGAACGAGGCCAATGCCCTCACCGTCGATCGCGTGGTCAGGATCGACCTGGAGGTGGCGCGCACAAGCGGTATGGTCGCTGACGCTGACTACACGAATGATTATGTGGATGCAGTCGAGGAGCTGATTGACCTCCATGCCATTCGCGAGGCGGGGCTACGCGTGGCACTTGACCCTATGTATGGCACCGGCCAGGTGACGCTTGATATTGTTCTGACTGAAGCGCGCTGTCGCGTCACCACTATCCACGAACGCCATGACCCGCTCTTTGGCGGGCGCAACCCCGCACCCGATGCCAGCGAGTTGAACAGCCTGATCAACACGGTGCGCGAGGGAAAGTACGCGCTCGGTCTCGCAATGGATGGCGACGCCGACCGCATCGCCATCGTCGACAACCAGGGGCGCTATGTGAGCACCAATGAACTCTTGTTGCTGCTCTATTTCTACCTCCATGAAGTCCGTGGCGAGCGTGGCGGCGTGACCCGCAACCTCGCCACGACCCATCTGCTCGACCGGCTGGCCGCCCATTTTGGCGAGCGGTGTTACGAAGTGCCCGTCGGGTTCAAACATATCGCCGCCAGCATGAAAGAGCACAACGTGTTGCTGGCCGGCGAGAGCAGCGGCGGTCTCACCATTCGCGGCCACATCCTGGGCAAGGATGGCATCTTTGCCTGCGCATTGGTGGTCGAAATGATCGCCCGCACGCAGCGCACCATCGCCGATATGCTGGCCGAAATTCATAACCGCATCGGCTGGCTGGTGAGCAAGGAGGTCAACCTCCCGGCCACGCCCGAGATGAAGATCATGGTTCAGCACAGCCTGACCCGCGCCAACGTGGATGCAATTGCCGGCGCACCCGTCCGGCGCGTCTCTTATCAGGATGGGATCAAATACTATCTGCCCAATGACAACTGGCTGCTGCTGCGCTTTTCCGGCACCGAGCCGTTGCTGCGCATCTTTACCGAAGCCGACACCGCAGAGCAGGCTCAGGCGTACATCGAGTGGGCGCAGGGTAGAATCGCACAATGATGCAGATAGAAACATGAGCAGTCATTCACAGCTACAACACGCGCTCGACCGCGTCTATGGTTCTGGAGCCAGTTCACAATACGAACGTTACCACCATGCGCTGGCCCAGTTTCGCCACCACTTTGGCGATGGAGAGATCTTGGTCTTCCGTGCGCCCGGTCGCGTCAACCTGATCGGCGAACATACCGATTACAACCACGGGTATGTCCTGCCCGCAGCGCTGGACAAGGACGTGGTGCTGCTGGCCCGTCCCCGCACCGATGGCGCCATCCACATCATCAACCAGGAGGCTGAGTTTGCGCCTTTCTCCTTTGTGGTTGGACCCAACATCGCACATGACGCCGTAGTCGAGTGGAGTAATTACGCTCGTGGCGCCGCCCAGACGCTGGCCCGCCATCTCGACCGGTCGCTGCCCGGCTTCGATGGCCTGGTCGCAGGCGCCGCGCCGTATGGAACACCACGTGGGGCAGGGCTTAGCTCTTCTTCGACGTTGACCGTCGTCGTTTCTATAGCGCTGGCCCACCTGGCCCGGTGGGAACCGCCGCTGGAAGAACTGGCCCATCTCTGTTCTGAGGCCGAGTGGTACGTGGGCACTCGCGGCGGGATCATGGACCAGTTCGCCGCTCTGCTCAGCCAGCGTGACCACGCCCTCTTCCTCGACTGCCGGCCCACACCCAACGGCAGTTACCACTACGAGCCGATCCCCTTGCCGGCTACACACCGTCTACTGGTGGTGGACAGCGGCGTCAAGCACCACAACACGCGCGGCGAGTTCAACCAGCGCGTAGCGGCGTGCCGCGCTGGCGTCGCCATTCTGCGGCGCGACCGCCCCAACATCACCCATCTGCGCGACATACAGCACACCACCTGGGGTGTCCTGGAGCCGCTCTTGCCAGAAACGATCACACCGGCAGAATTGAGCGAACGGGGGATCGAACTGGCGGACCTGCCCGGTCTTGCCGCAGATACGGCGCTGCGGGTGCGCGCTTGCTGCCGCCATGTCTGGACCGAAAACCACCGCGTGCTCCTGGCCGTGGATGCCTTGCGCCTGGA
>QEUW01000089.1 GCA_003577005.1 Chloroflexota bacterium
GAAGAGACCGCCGCCACACCGGAGGCCGAAGCAACACCCGCGGAAGGGGAAGAAACCCCAGCTGAGGCGACGCCGGAGGCCGAAGCAACACCGGCAGAAGAAGCCCCGGCTGAGGCCGAGACGCCACCGGCAGAAGAACCTGCACCCGAAGAAGAGGAAGCCGCCCCCGCTGAGGAAACACCGGCAGAAGAACCCGCTGCCACGCCCGAGGCAACCCCCACGGCAGAACCGGTTCCTCAAGAGGTGGCCGATGCTCAGGCGTTATGGCAGGAACTACAGACCGCTCAATTCGCTGAAACCTGGTCCACGATTCCCGGCAAGGGTGAATTCTATGCCGGGCAGCACCCCCACGGCCCGCTCCTTTCTACCTACCTGAACCCGGACGCGGAACTGGCCATGGCTGCCCACACCGGCGTCATGCCGGAAGGCGCAACCATCGTCAAGGTGAGCTATACGCCCGATCAGGTTCTCCGGTCGTTTGCCGTGATGCAGAAGCGCGCCGGCGTAAACCCGGAGCATGGTGACTGGTTCTGGGCGGCCTATGGGCCCGATGGTACGGTGCAGGTTAGTGGCCGCGTGCCAGGGTGTATTGCCTGTCATGCCGCCGTTCGCTCCAACGACTACATCTTTTCCTTCCCGCTTGCTACGCTGTCGCTGGATGAAATAGAAGGCCTGCAACCCCCAGACGAACCAGAGCCGCCTGTTGACGAGGAGCCGGCTGAGCCAACCCCGGTCGAGGAGCCAGACGTAGCAGACGAGGAAACCCCAGCCCCCGAGGAAACGCCCGCCACTCCAGCCCCTGAGGAAACGCCAGCCCCTGAGGAGGCGCCGGAAGCTGGTGAGACGCCCGCTGAAGCAGCCGATGCCGAGGCGGAAGAACTGATCAGCATGGGTGAGGGGGTCTTTGAGGCGAACTGCGCCTCTTGCCACCAATCCAGCGGGCAGGGAACCGCCGTCTTTCCAGCGTTGGCCGGCAACCCGACCGTAACCGACGAAAACCCGACCGCCGCCATCGATATCGTCATCCACGGGCGGGGCGAAATGCCGAGCTTTGACAACATCCTCTCGGACGAGGAGATCGCGGCGGTGGTCTCTTACATCCGCAACGCCTGGGAAAACGAAGCCTCTACCGTCAGCCCGGCCCAGGTGCAGCAGGTAAGCGAGGGGGGTGAGGCCACGGGGGCTGCTGCGGCAACACCGGCGGAGGAACCTGCTGCCACACCGGAGGAACCAGCCGAGGAATCCGCCGCCGCAACACCCGCAGAAGAAGCTGTGGCCACACCTGAAGCCGAGGGTACGCCTGTGGAAGAAGCTGTGGCCACACCTGAGACAACGCCCGCGGAAGAACCCGACGCAACGCCTCAAGAGCCCGAGGAGGAGCAGGTCACCCAACCCACGCCTGTGCCGGAGGAGACAGCCGCCCCCGATGAAGCGACGCCTACGCCCAGACAGACACCTGTAGATGAGCCTGCTGAGGCAACACCTGCACCCGACGAGGCCGAGCCGACACCAGAATCCGAGGAGCCGGAACTCACCGAGGACGAGCTGGTCAACAGGGGACAGGCGCTTTATCTCAGAGTTTGTGCCGCCTGTCATCAGGAAGAAGGGCAGGGCATTGCAGGGGTATATCCGCCGCTGGCGGATAATGCGTTTGTCCTGCCCGAAGATCCGGCGCCGCCGATCCATGTGTTGCTGACCGGGCGTGCTGGCATGCCTCGTTTTGATAGTAGCTTATCGGACGAAGAGATCGCTGCGGTTCTCTCGTACGTGCGCACTGCCTGGGGCAATGATGCTTCTGTGGTTACACCCGGCCAGGTGCAAGAGGTGCGGGCCGGCGTTGCCGCCGAAATGCCAGAAGAGGAACCCGTATCGGATGCTGAAGCCAGGCCAGCAGAAGAACCTACACCCGACGAGGAGCCACAGGCCACCCCTGACGGCGAGCCGGCCCCAGCCGAGGAGCCAGAGGGGATGCCCACCAATGAAGCGACACCGGCAGAGACGCCTGCAGAGACGCCCGCCGATGAAGCTACGCCTGCCGAAACCCCCACTGTAACGCCGGCAGACGAGCCCGCCGAGGTTGGCGAAGAAGAGTTGGTCAGCCTGGGTGAAGAGGTCTACCGCGCCAATTGTGTTTCCTGTCATCAGCTCAGCGGCCAGGGGACTAGCGTGTTTCCGGCCCTTGCCGGGGGTGAACTGGTCATCGATGAGGACCCCACGGCGGCGCTCAATATCATCGTACATGGGCGCGGCGAAATGCCCAGCTTTGGCGATACGCTCTCTGATGAGGAAATCGCCGCAGTGGCTTCGTACATCCGCACTGCGTGGGAGAATGATGCCTCTGTGGTCAGTGTCGAGCAGGTGCAGCAGGTGAGTGAGGGGGAAGAAGGGGAGCCTGCGGAGGAAGCCTCAGGATAATCCGCCAGGTTCACCCTGGCGCATCGTCCCAGCCGATCAAGCGCCCGAAGGCGCCGAGACAGCGCCGGGCCGGTAGAGCGGTTCGCTGCGATTCGAGCAAGCCATCAACGGCGAACGCAGAGAAAAGGAGTAGGGTATGAACTATCCGAGAATCAGCCGGCGTATGTTCTTGAAGACCATCGCTACGGCTGGCGGCGTGACTGCAGTCTGGTCGACACTCGACTCTTGGGGCCTGGCCAAACCCGCCCGACAAGATCGCCCCCCCCTGGACGGTCAGGTGGAGGGCGTCCGGTTGATCATCCTGGGCGCGGGCATGGGTGGCCTGACTGTGGCCTACGAATTGGGCCAATTGGGCTACGATATTCAGATTTTGGATGCCCTGGACCGGCCGGGCGGACACAACTGGACGGTGCGCCGGGGCACCCAATTCACCGAACACGGGGGCGAAACTCAGGTCTGCGAGTATGATGAAGGGCAATATTTCAACCCGGGTCCCTGGCGTATCCCCCACCATCACGAGGCGGTATTGCACTATTGTCGCCAGCTAGGTGTGCCTCTGGAAGTGTTTGTCAACTACCAGGCGGCCAATTACGCCTACGTCGAGGGCGACTTTGGTCCGCTGGCCGGCCAACCCATTCGCCAGCGGGTAATCGACGCCCACATGGGCGGATACACCGCCGAACTACTGGCTAAGTTTGCCCAGGAGCAACAGCTTGACGAGGAACTGACTCAAGAGCACATCGAACAACTGGTCGAATACCTGGCCAATTATGGTCTCCTGGATGATGAGCTGCGCTTCACCGGCACTTCGCGAGCTGGCTATGCTTCCCCGCCAGGAGCCGGTATGCAACCGGGCGAAAGGCTCGAAACCATCTCCTTCCAGGATCTGCTGCCGTACGCGGCTGAACTATTGGATGCACAGGGGGGCTATCTTGCCGCGGTCGCTTCGTACAGCCAGCAGATGACCATGTTCCAGCCTGTGGGCGGCATGGATCGTATCGCCTACGCTCTTGCCGAAGCCATCGGGAACGACCGGTTTACCTTCCAGGCGGAGGTGCGGGAGATCCGCCAGGATGAGAGCGGCGTGCGTATCGTCTATCAGGACCTGGCATCGGGCGAGACACAGGAAGTCACCGGCGACTACTGTGTCTGCAACATTCCGTTGACCATCCTGCCCACGATCCCGGCTGATTTCAGCCCGGAGATGGCCGAGGCCATTCGCAGCGTACCCTACCAGACCACCGGCAAGATCGGCCTGCAATTTGGCCGGCGTTTCTGGGAAGAAGACGAGCAGATCTACGGCGGGGAGACCCGCACGAACATCCCTTCGATTGGCGGCATCGCCTATCCTTCCTACGGCTTTTTCGGCCAAAAAGGCGTCCTCCAGGGCTACTACAATTTTGGGTTGAACGCGATCGAGATCAGCAACCTCTCGGTCCAGGAGCGGATCGAACATGCGTTGGAGCATGGCAGCAAGATCCACCCGCAATACCGCGAGACGTTCGAGAACGGCTTTTCTGTCGCCTGGCATCGCGTCCCCTATCTGCTCGGCGGCTGGCCGAACTACAACGACCGGATACGCACCCAATACTACCCGCGGCTGCTGGAGCCCGATGGCCGCATCTATCTGGTTGGCGAGCATCTCAGCCATCTCACCGGTTGGATGGAAGGCTCAGTGCGGGCGGCCTGGATGCAGATGGAGAAGCTGCATGAGCGCGTGCGAGGGGAGCAGACGAGCTGAGTAATGGTCAATGGTCAATTGCCAACTGTCAATTGCTAATAGTTGGTAATACCCGCGGGACCTAACGAGCAGGAGAATGATGATGGCAAAACCGAGCGATAACGAGCACCCGGAATCGGAACAGCTACCAGCGCCTGGTCTTTCACGCCGTACGTTTCTCAAGGCTACCGGTGTGGCCGTGACCGGTGCAGTGGGCGCCAGCGTGGCAGGTTGCGGGTCGCCGGCGCCACCGCACACCTTGCCCGGTGCGGTGGCGCCTCGCGTCCCTATGGCGCAACAGTACCCAGCAGTGCCCTATCCGCCGGACGGACCGCCCGCGCCAGGTCTGCTCCAGGTTTTTACCCCCCATGAAGCCCAGGTGGTGGAGGCGCTCACCGCCCGCATCCTGCCGGGCACCCCCGATGACCCGGGGGCGCGCGAGGCCGGTGTCGTCTACTACATCGACAATATGCTGGCCTATCAAGACGGCCTGCCGGAGCCGGTCTACCGCCAGCCACCGTTCGCCGACACCTACACAGGCGACCAGCCGCCGGAAAGCGACTACCAGGTCATCTGGGTGCCCGAAGAGGAGATCGAACGCTACGGCTACCAGTCGATCCTGACCCCGCGCGATGTCTTTCGTATTGGGATCGCAGCCGTTGACCGCTATGCCCAGGAGACCTTCGGCCAACCCTTTCTTGAGTTGAGCGAGGAGCGGCAGGATGAGATCATCACCGCGTTGGCCGACAACGAGGCCACCGGTTTCGAGCCGCTCACGCCGGAATCGTTCTTCCATGCGCTTCGTCGCTATACCTGCGAAGGCATGTTCAGCGACCCAGTCTACGGCGGAAACCGCAATATGGTTGGCTGGCGGCTCATCGGCTATCCCGGCGCTCAGCGCGCTTATACGCCCATCGAGATTCAGGTCGAGGGCAGCGGCCTGACGCGCGAGATCTGGGGGCTGGCGGACATGCCCCATTTCAATCCGGGCCAGCCGGTAGGACCAAATGTGGTATTACCCGTCAGTGGCTCGGAGGAGCAGCACCGGCATCAGTAAGAACTATCTCAAAATCGGTTGTGGCTCTGGAACTCTTCCGAGCAGTACCGGTGTGGCACAGAGATTTTGAGATAATTTCTAAGACGAGGAGCATCAAGCAATGGCTGTACAGCGAAAAGTGGATGTCGTTACAGTGGGCGCCGGCTGGACCGCAGGGGTGCTGGCCTGGATGTTGACCGCAGCCGGTCTGCGCGTCGTCTCCATCGAACAAGGGCCGAGCCGGTGGGCTACGCCTGATTTCGAGCACAACCATGATACCCTGCGTTACATGACCCGCAAGGCCATGATGGTCAATCTGCGCAACGAAACATGGACGTGGCGTCCAAATCCCCGCCTGCCCTCGTTGCCGCTGCGCCAGTATGGTTCTTTCCACCCCGGCCAGGGGATCGGCGGTGCGGGTATTCACTGGGCGGCGCAGACCTGGCGCTTTTACCCCTCGGATTACAACTATCGCACCCACCACATCGAGCGTTACGGCGAAGAGAAGCTGCCGGAAGGCAACCGGATCCAGGACTGGCCGGTGAGCTATGAGGAACTCGAACCTTACTACACCCAGATGGAGTACGACATTGGCATCGCCGGAGTCACCGGCAACCTCAACGGCGAAATCCTGCCGGGGGGCAATCCCTTTGAGGGGCCGCGCAGCCGGCCCTACCCGCTGCCACCGCTGGCGCGCAGCATTCCGGCCGGCATGTTCAACCAGGCCTGTACCGAACTGGGGCTTCATCCCTTTCGCCAACCGGCGGCCATTCTCCCGGAAGCTTACCAGGGGCTGGCGCGCGAGCCACGCTCCGGCTGTCTCTACTGTGGCTTCTGCACCCGCTTCGGCTGTGAGGTCGATGCCAAGGCGAGCGCCAACAATATCCACATCCCGGTCGCAATGGCAACGGGTCGTTACGAGATCCGCACCCACTGCAAGGTGCTGCGCGTCAATCTGGGGCCACACGGACTTGCCACCGGCATCACCTATCTCGACCAACTCACCGGCGAGGAGCATGTCCAGCCGGCGGATATTGTGATCCTCTCGGCCTATACGCTGGAAAATGTGCGCCTGATGCTGCTCTCGCGCAACGACGCCCACCCTGGCGGCATCGGGAACGACCGCGGTCTTGTCGGCACGAACTACACTTATCAACTCAACTTGAGCCCCGTCACCGGTGTCTTCGAGGGACGGCGATTTAATCTGTACATGGGCAACAGTTGTCTGCAAGATGCGATTCACGACTTCAATGCCGATAACTTTGACCACAGCGATCTCGACTTTATCGGCGGCGCCTCGATTACCTGTGGTGGTGGCGAGCGCCAGCCGCTCACCTCGACGCTCAACATGCCGGTGATCAACTCGGAGAACGGCAGCCAGGGTGATGAAGACGGCAACGGCAACCAGGGCCAGCGCAAACGCCCCCAGATTGCCGGCGAAGTGGGCAGCCTGGCCGGCAGCGGCATGGAATGGGGCGAGGAGTGGAAGGAGAACCTGCGCAACAACTGGGACAGCTATGTCTCGATTGGCATCCAGGGTGAGAGCCTGCCCTATCATGACCAGTTTATGGACCTGGACCCCAACTATCGCGATGCCTACGGCCAACCGCTCTTGCGCATCACCTTCGATTTTCACGAGAACGATTACCGCCTCTATCGTTTTATGGCGGCCCGTTGCCGTGAGATTATGGCTCAGATGCGGCCAACCCGCATGTATGTCACACCGGAACTGGAGCCGTACAACATCCATTCGTACCAGAGCACCCACTGCAACGGCGGGGCGATTATGGGCTCGGACCCGGGGAACTCGGTGACGAACAAATACGGTCAGGTGTGGGATACGCCCAATGTCTTTGTCACTGGCGCGGCGCTCTATCCGCAAAACCCAGGGATGAATCCGACCGGTCCACTGCTGGCCCATACGTATCTGGCTGGTGATGGCGTTCGCACCCACTATTTACGACGCCCCGGTCGTCTGATCGAGTAATCAAACCACTATGCGACGGATTATCTACGGCGTCTTCTGGGTTGGCGTCTACCTCATTCTGATCTTAACGCCGCTTGTTGTCTTGCTGATCGGCCCCACGCCGCCGGGCCGGAGCTTCTGGCGTGAACTTTCGGTGGCACTTGGTTTTGTGGGGCTGGCGATGCTGGGGATACAGTTCTTTCTGACGGCGCGCGTTCCGGGTGTGACGCGACCCTACGGCATCGATGTGATCTACCATTTTCACCGCCAGATTTCGCTGATCGCCTTTGCGTTTGTCCTGGCGCATCCGCTGATTCTCTTTATCGAAAGTCCAGAGACGCTCATCCTCCTCAACCCACTGACCGCGCCAGCGCGCGCCACCGCCGGCGTGATCGCCTTGCTGCTGCTGGCGATCCTGATTGTGGCTTCGGTTTGGCGTCTCCGGCTGCGCATCAACTACGAGGCCTGGCGTTTGAGCCACGGCATCCTGGCGACTGCGGTTGTGGCGCTGGCGGTTGGGCACGTTGTCGGCGTCGGTTACTATGTTGGCGAACCCTACAAACGCATCCTGTGGATTGTATTGAGTGTTGCATGGGTGAGCGCGCTGGTCTACACCCGGCTCGTCAAACCGTTGCTGCTGATCAATCGTCCCTACCAGGTGGAGGAGGTGACCCAGGAACGGGGGGATACCTGGACCCTTGCCCTGCGCCCCGAAGGTCACAAAGGGATGACCTTTCGGCCCGGCCAGTTTGCCTGGTTGACCATCTGGCGAACACCCTTCTCGATCCGGGAGCATCCTTTTTCCTTTTCGTCCAGCGCCATGCATCCTGAACGGCTGGAGTTTTCGATCAAAGAGCTAGGAGATTTTACCCGTACGCTCAAGGAGGTGACGCCCGGCACGCGCGCCTATCTGGATGGGCCCTACGGCGTTTTTACGCTCGACTACTACCCGGCTCCCGGTTACGTCTTTATCGCCGGCGGCGTCGGGATCACACCGGTGGTCAGCATGTTGCGCACAGCGGCCGATCGGCGCGACGCCCGCCCCTTTCTGCTGATCTACGGCAGCCCGACCTGGGAAGGCATCACCTTTCGCGAAGAACTGGAGGAACTGGAAGGGCGGCTCAACCTGCGCGTCTGCCATGTGCTGGAGCAACCACCCGAAGGTTGGACCGGGGAAACTGGTTTTGTCACTGCTGATCTGTTGGCTCGCCATCTCCCGGACGAACGGTTGCACTATGAGTACTTTATTTGCGGCCCAGAGCCGATGCTCAACGCCGTGGATCGTGCGCTGGATCAATTGGGGATTCCAATCGAGCAGACCCACGCCGAGCGTTTTAACCTGGTTTGAATACGTGATGCGTGATGCGTAATCCGTCTACGCACCACGCATCACGTATTGCAAACTGTTGAGATGTTCCACTGCGAAGTTGCGTATACTGCGAAATCTCTGGATTGCGGTCAGGAGTAGCGATGCGCCAGGCTTACGCCACGCAATTGGCGATAGTAAGCGGAGTTTTGATCGTTATTGTTGCAGTGATCTTTGCCGCCATTCAGATCCCGCGCCTCGAACGGCCCTCGCTGGCCGCCGCCGCGCCGGTGATCCCTCACCCCATCGAAGGGTACGAGAACTGTGTCACGTGTCACGGTCTGTCCGGCTCGGTGCCCTATCCGGACAGTCACCTGGGCTGGCCCAACGAGAGCTGCACCCAATGCCATGTGCCCGCCTCGCCCGAAGCCGCCGATATCGTCACGCCCCCGCCCGATCTGGAAGTGGCTGGCGACCTGACGCCGCAGCAACAACAGATCGAGAGCGGCGCAACCGTCTATCAAGCTGAATGCGCCCACTGTCACGACCCCGGCGGAACTGCCCCCGTCCTGGATGCGCCAGCATTGGCAGCCTACGAAACGGCGCGCGGTCTCTTTGATTACACTCGCACGACCATGCCGCCTGACACCCCCGGTACCCTCTCTGATGAGCAATATTGGGATGTCACCGCCTACATGTTGGCCGCAGCCGAGCGCCTGCCCGAAGGTCCGGTGGTCGGGCCCGATACAGCCGATGAGATCGTCCTTGCTCAATAGGGGTTGCACCTAGGTTCTGTTGATATTTGGCAAATTTTCTCAGGTGCGATGCACTTGAAAAGTGCGTTGCACCTCTGGTTTGAACCAAAATATCAACAGAACCTAGCACCGTCTACATCTTTTGTTGGTTGGATGTATGCAATCGATGCTCCCTGCACTTGTACCGGAAGGGCTGTTTTGGTATATCATCTTGCGGGAGCTGCTACCGTCTACAATTGCCCATTATTCGCATCCAGACCCAAGAGAGGACCGGCGCTATGACTACGCAACCTTTCCCACCCAGAGATCAACTCACCATCTGCTTTGCTCACGTAGCTTACCAACTGTCGGCGCGCTTTTCTGCCCGGCACACGGGCCTCCGCCATTTTCAAGCCTGGACGCTTGACGAACTCAGCGCACGGATGCCCGAGGCAGATGTGCTGGTGGTCTCGGGTTTTTGGCGCAATTTTCTGCTCGACAATGCCCCCCGTCTGGCCTTTATCCAGTCCATTGGCGCCGGGGTCGACCAGTTCCCGCACGAGGAGTTGCGGCGGCGGGGTATTCGCCTGGCAAGCGCCCGCGGGGTGAACCGCAACGCAGTAGCCGAACATGCGATAGCGCATATTCTGGCCTTTACCCGCCATATCCACACCGGTCGCGACCACCAGCGCCAACACTTCTGGCGTGGGATGCTCTCGGACCTGAGCAAGCGCGAAGATGAACTCGGCGGCAAGACACTCCTCATCGTCGGTCTGGGTGAGATCGGCAAACGGCTGGCGCACCTGGCCAAAGCCTTCGACCTGCGCGTGATCGCCACTAAGCGCGACCCGACGACCGGTGCGGGCGTCACCGACGAGGTCTACCCACCCGACCGATTGCTCGACCTCCTGCCCCAGGCTGATTTTGTGGTGCTCACCTGCCCACTTACGCCCGAAACGGAAAACCTGATCGGCGCCCGCGCCCTGGCGGCGATGAAGCCTTCCGCCTACCTCATCAACATGGCGCGCGGCCGCGTTGTGGACGAGCCGGCCCTGCTCGCCGCCCTCCAAAACCACCAGATTGCCGGCGCCGGTCTCGACATCCTCTGGGATGAGCCGCTTCCTAAAGATTCACCCTTTTGGGACCTGGAGCAGGTGCTCATCACCCCCCATACGGCTGGCGAGACACGGCGCTATGAGGAGAATGTAATCGACATTCTGTTGGAGAATCTGGATCGTCTCTGGCGAGGGGAGACCAGGCTGCTGAACGAGGTGGTTTAGGCGATTTCCCCTGCGGAGTTCGCATCCAAACGAGAATGTACGGCAGTATCCTGTACTGCGCTGCGCGGCTCTATATAATGAACCGGATCAATATGGACGATGCGCAGTAAAGGATACTATGTCAACAAGCGATATTCCCACCCGCGGGGCGCGCTGGCAGGCGTGGTGGGGTGAACGGCGCGCCAAACTCTCGGACGCCGCCATCAACGTGCAACGGGCCTTCAAGCTCGTCTGGCTGGCTCACCCGGCCTCGGCGTTGGCGATGGCGGCTTGTACGTTGGTCGGGGCCTTTGTGCCGGTGGGGCAGGTCTGGGTCGGCAAGCTCATCGTCGATGGCGTGGTCGATGCTATCAATTTGCAGCTAGGTGCGCAGGCCGGTCTTTGGTCGGTGCTGCCCTTTCTCGCTATCGAATTTGCTCTCTTTCTAACGCGGGCTGCCAACGAGCAAGCGCGCAACTACGCCGAACACATTCTCCATGCCCAGATCAACCTGGAAATGAACAGCCGCATTATTCGCAAGGCGCTGGAACTCGACCTGGCGCACTTCGAGAATGCCGAATACTACGACAAGCTGGAGAACGCCCGCCGCGAAGCCGACTGGCGCAGTTTGCAGATCGTCAATAATGGGTTCTTTTTGATCCAGAATGTCATTACACTGCTCTCGTACAGCGCTCTGCTCTTGCGCTTTAGCCCGTGGCTGGCGTTGATCCTCTTTGGCGCCACCATCCCAGCCTTTATCGTCCAGAACCGGCTGTCTGAATTGCGCTTCCGCGTGCTCTCGTGGCGGGCGCCCGAATCGCGCCGGCTGAGCTATCTGGAATATCTGCTCACCAACCTGGATGCGGTCAAGGAGGTCAAGCTCTTTGGCCTGGGCGAGCCGCTGCTCCAACGCTATTCGACCCTCTTCAACAGCTTTCTGGAGGAGGATCGCGCCATCGCCCGTAAGCGGAGCCTCACCTCGTTGGGCTGGGGGCTGTTGACCTCGCTCTCCTTCTATATGGCCTACGCCTGGATTGTGTTGCGCGCCGTCACCAGCGCCATCACCCTGGGCGATATGACGCTCTATCTCGGCGTCTTCCGCGGCAGCCAGAGTATGTTCCAGGGCATTCTGGGCGGGATCAACCAGCTCTACGAGAACGGGCTCTTTATGAGCAACCTCTTTGCCTTCCTTGCGCTTGAACCACAGATGGTGGCCTCCAGCCGGTCGCTCCCGGCGCCGAGCAAGTTCCGGCAGGGCATCGAGTTTCGCAACGTCTCCTTCCGTTACGCCGGCCAGGAGACATGGGCGCTGCGCAACATCAACCTGACCATTCGCCCTGGTGAGAAGATCGCACTTGTCGGTCTCAACGGCGCCGGCAAGACCACGCTGATCAAACTCTTGACCCGGCTCTACGACCCCACCGAGGGCCAGATCCTGGTCGATGGGGTCGATCTGCGCGAGTACGACCTCAACAGTTGGCGCAACCAGATCGGCGTCATCTTTCAGGATTTTGTGCGTTATCACCTGAGCGCCGGCGAAAATATCGGTCTTGGCCAGGTGGAGGCGCTGGGGGATCTACCCCGCATTGCCCAGGCCGCGGCCAAGAGCGGCGCTGATGAGATCATCGCCCGCCTGCCCGAAGGCTACGAGACCACGCTGGGCCGCTGGTTCTGGCGCGGGCGCGAGCTCTCGGGCGGCGAATGGCAAAAGATGGCGCTGGCGCGTGCGTTTATGCGCGATTGTGAACTGCTCGTGCTCGACGAGCCGACCGCCGCACTCGACGCCGAGAACGAGTTGCGCATCTTCCAGCAGTTTCGCGCCCTCATCGCCGACAAGACCGCTATCCTCATCAGCCACCGCTTCTCCACGGTGCGCATGGCCGACCGCATCTTTGTCATCGAGCAGGGCGAGATCGCCGAGCAGGGCAGCCATGAGGAACTGCTCGCCCAGGGCGGCACCTATGCCCGCCTCTTCACCCTTCAGGCGGAGTCGTACCGGTAGTGCGTACAGGAGACAAGGGGTGGTAATGATCGTCGGTGTCATTGGTCAAAGCATTCGTCACAGAGAATAGCCCCATCTTCTCCAGCAGCGTGATCGTGATGTTGAGGTCGAAGAGGTAGCGACTTCTACCTCCGATCACATGAGCGAGTTTCAGCGAGTGGGATACTTCCACACGGTCAGATCGCCCTGTTCAGCGGTACACTCTACAGATACCGGCTGGTAAGCTAGAATGAAGTTCTGAAAAATACGCCCGATTGTGCAGATGAGGCAAAACTCAATGCAAGAAAAACAGACCTTTACCTTGCAAACATTGGTAATAACATTCGTCTTGAACGCTATCTTACTTGCAGCGATCTATCTGGTCGTTGGCGATGCTATGCAGAACCAATGGCTCCTGATCCTGGCTATTGGCGTTGGGGTCACGCTCGTGCTTTGGTTTGTTATTCAATTTGTGGGGAATCGCCTGATCGAACGAGCCGCGACCATAGGTGCTGCGCCTGCTCTGCCGCCCAGGCGAGAAGAAGAGCCGGTACAGACAACGCCCGTCGCTGCGCCGGCAGCCCCAAAACCGGCGGAGCCGGCGCTGTCACCAGAGGTAGGTGCGCTACAAATCCTGTCGATCCTCCAACGCAAGGGGCGTCTGATCGACTTCTTGCAGGAAGACCTGACGCTGTATGAAGATGCCCAGATCGGTGCGGCGGTGCGGAGCATTCATGCAGGCTGCAAACAGGCGCTCGTCGATCACGTCAAACTTGAGCCGATCTTCAAGGAAGGGGAGGGCACCGAAGTGACGATACCGGCTGGCTTTGATTCCCGACAGGTGCGTCTGACAGGGAATGTTGCAGGCAACCCACCCTTCAAGGGAGAAGTACGCCACCGTGGCTGGCGCATCACCCAGATCGACCTGCCCGTACAGATGCATCAGCCCGGTAAAGAAATGATCCTCGCGGCGGCTGAAGTTGAAGTAGACAGGTAGTCAGGTAACAAGGCTTGTCTACCTGTCTACATCTATGCAGTAACAGGAGAAATTGCTTGAACGGTCCTCAGTTTATTGTCGGCATTGATTTGGGCACCACCCATTGTGTCGTGGCTTATACCAACGCCCATCTGGCCGAGGATGAAACGCCAGAAATCCAGATCTTCTCGATCCCGCAGGTCATCAGCCCGGGCGAGGTGAAGGCGCAACCACTGCTGCCATCCTTCCTCTTGTTGCCGGGCCCGCACGACGTGCCGGAAGGCGGGCTGGCTCTCCCCTGGGATGCTGAGATCAGCTGGGTGGTTGGGGAATATGCCCGTCATCGCGGTGCGGAACTGCCCAATCGTCTGATTGCTTCGGCCAAGTCCTGGCTTTGCCATCCGGGGGTTGACCGCACAGCGCCCATTCTACCCTGGGAAGCGCCAGCGGATGCGCGGCGTCTCTCGCCGCTCGAAGCAAGCACACGCTATTTAGAACACATCCGCAATGCCTGGAATTCTCAAATGGCGGATGCACGTCTGGAGGATCAGGAGATCTATCTCACCGTGCCGGCGTCGTTTGATGCTGTAGCGCGGGAGCTGACCGTTCAGGCTGCCCAGGCCGCCGGGCTTGGCAACCTGACCCTGCTTGAAGAACCACAAGCCTCGTTTTACGCCTGGATCGAAGCGCAAGGGGAACGTTGGCGCCAGCAAATCGGCGTCGGCGAATCGATTCTGGTTTGCGACATTGGCGGCGGCACGACCGATTTCAGTCTGATCCAGGTCAGCGAAGCAGCAGGCAATCTGGAGCTGCACCGTGTGGCCGTGGGCGAACACATTTTGCTGGGTGGCGACAATATGGATTTGACGCTGGCCTATGCGGTGCGCGCCAAGCTGGGGCAACAAGGGGTCAGGCTCGACAACTGGCAATTTAGAAGCCTCGCCCAAAGTTGCCGCAGGGCCAAAGAGCGGCTGTTGAGCAACCCGGAACTGGAGGCAGAGCCGCTGGTGATCCTGGGGCGAGGCTCGTCGCTGATCGGCGGCACCATTCGCACCGAACTGACCCGCACCGAGGTCGAAACGATCCTGGTGCAGGGCTTTTTTCCGCTGGTTGAGGCAGGCGATTATCCCCAACGCAAGCCCCAAGTCGGTCTGCGCGAGATGGGTTTGCCCTACGAGACAGATCCGGCAATTTCTCGCCACCTGGCTTATTTTCTCAGCCGCCACATCAATGCTGGTGAGCCGGGTGAGGGCGTTGCTTATCCGTCTGCCGTCTTGTTCAACGGCGGGATGATGAAAGCGCCGGCGCTCCGCCAACAGGTGCTCCACCTGTTGCGCCAATGGCGGGGCGAGAGCGCATTGCGCGAGTTGGAGGCCGCCGACCTGGATCAGGCGGTTGCGCTGGGCGCTACCTATTATGGATTGGCGCGCAAGGGGCGTGGCATCCGCATTCGCGCCGGTACATCCCGCTCCTACTACATTGGCGTTGAAAGCGCAATGCCTGCGGTGCCGGGCATTCCAACGCCAGTCAACGCCCTCTGTGTCGTCCCCTTTGGCATGGAGGAAGGGAGTGAAGCGGAGATCCGCGAGCGCGAATTTGGCCTTGTGGTCGGCCAGCCGGCCGTCTTTCAACTGTTAGGTTCGACCACCCGCAAAACCGATCAAGTGGGCGAAATCGTAGAGGATTGGAGCGATGAACTCCAAGAGATCACAACGATGGAAACTCAACTGCCGGCAACCGAGACCGAAGGCGGCGGCACGCTCTTGCCGGTCTGGCTCCAGAGCAAGGTGACCGAAATTGGTACGCTCGAACTCTGGTGTGTCGCCCGCAGTGACGGGCGCAAGTGGAAACTTGAGTTCAACATTCGCGAGCAGCCACAGGGTTGAACGGCCTATTGGTTGCGGGATGCGCACACTCATGTGCGCACCCCGCAAGTACGCTATAGTAATCTGTAGATGGAAGATCTTGTTCACTGGGAAGAACGCGATCATCGCTATATCATCGGGATCGATTTGGGCACCACCAATTCGGCGGTCGCCTTTGTGGATTTGGCTGACGGTGGTGCCGGTGCGCCGCCTCCGCCCATCCAAACGTTTGCAATCCCACAACTCGTTGCACCGGGAGAGGTAGGACAGCGTCCGGTGTTGCCCTCCTTTCTCTACCTGCCAGGCGCCTACGAATTACCGCCAGGCAGTACAGGGTTGCCCTGGGCGCCAGAACGAGCGTATCTTGTCGGCGAATTTGCGCGCGAACAAGGAGCACGGGTGCCGGGGCGTCTGGTCGCTTCGGCTAAATCATGGCTTGGTCACCCGGGCGTGGACAGGACCGCGCCTATTTTGCCCTGGGGCGCCAACGATGAGGTGACCAAAGTCTCACCGGTCGAGGCCAGCAAACGCTACTTGCAGCATCTCCGCGAGGCGTGGAACGCCCAGATGGCTGGGGACCGGGACGAAGCCCGGCTTGAAAATCAGTTGGTCATCCTCACCGTACCTGCTTCGTTTGATGAGGTGGCCAGAGAGTTGACCCTGACCGCTGCCCGCCAGGCCGGCATCCCCCGCGCAGTTCTTCTGGAAGAGCCGCTTGCCGCTTTTTATGCCTGGCTCTCGCACCACGAAGCTGACTGGCAGGGCCAGATGCAGGATGGGCAATTGGTCCTGGTCTGTGATGTGGGTGGTGGGACAACCGATTTTACCATTGTCGGCATCCGCGCCGGTGGGCAAGGGCTGCGGCTAAACCGCCTAGCTGTGGGCGAACACTTGATGCTGGGTGGCGACAACATGGATCTGGCGCTGGGTCGCCACGTCGAAATCAAGTTGTTTGGCCAGCCGGGCAAGCTCGACACGCAGCGTTGGCATCAATTGGTCCAACAATGCCGCGGGGCAAAAGAGAAGCTGCTCGATGCACCCGAAAGCGATGGCGCGGTGGACATCACCGTGGTAGGAACCGGCGCCAAGCTCATTGCCGGGACGCTCAAGAGCAGCCTGGCACAGGCAGAAGTGCAACAGCTGATTCTCGATGGATTTTTGCCCGAAGTGCCACTAACTGGGACCCTCGAGACCCGGCGACGCACAGGTTTGGCGGAGCTAGGGCTCCCCTACGTGCAAGACCCGGCCATTACCCGCCACCTGGCGGCATTCTGGCGGCGCTTTGAAGCGCTGCTCCAGGAAGAGACAGGACGGCCGGTTGTCTACCCGGATTTGCTGCTTTTTAATGGCGGGGCACTGGCTCCTGGCTTGGTGCGTCACCGGCTGCGGGCGATGGTGCAAGAGTGGTTTCAGCCCATCACGGACGAGAGGTGGGCGCCTGTCGAACTGCCCAACCCTCGCCCTGACCTGGCCGTGGCGGTAGGAGCGGCCTATTATGGCTTGGTCCGTTTAGGAGAGGGGGTGCGGATCGGCAGCGGTAGCCCGCGCGCCTACTATGTCGGTGTCGAGGCGGCTGAACCGAAGGCAAGCCCAGATGTTCAGCCAGCCGTCTGCCTGGTGCCGCGCGGGGTGGAAGAAGGGTTTCAAGCCCAACTGGAGGAACCACAATTTGTGGCATTGACGAATCAGCCGGTGGCTTTTCAAATCTATACATCGAGCACCAGGCTCGGCGACCATCTGGGTGATGTCGTTCAGCTGCCGGTCGAAGAGGTGAGCGTCCTGCCACCGATCCGGACGGTGCTGCGTTATGGTAAGAGAGGCGTGGCCCAACCCTTGCCCGTCCGCCTGGGCGTTGCGTTGACCGAGGTTGGCACGTTGGCGCTCTGGTGCCAGTCCAAACAGACCGAACATCGCTGGCGGTTGGAGTTTGATATTCGTCAGGAAATTGCGCCCGTTGCCCCTCCACAAGCCACCGCCACAACCATTGAGCAAGCGTTGGTCGAAGCTGCACAAGCCGAAATCCAACTGACCTTTGCAACGGGTGCATTGACCACGGACCACCCGGTGGAAGGGCTCCGCAAACGGGTGGAGGCGCTCCTGGAGTTACCCAAAGAAGAGTGGCCGACCCTGTTCATTCGCAAGCTGGCCGACACCTTTCTGGCCGTGGCCGAAGGCAGAAGACGCTCCGCCGCCCACGAAGCCTATTGGTTGAATCTGCTTGGCTTTTGTCTACGCCCAGGCTTTGGCGATCCTGCCGATGAGTTACGCATGAAAGAGGTCTGGAAGCTCTACCTGCAAGGGCTGGTCTTTGCTAACAAACCGCAAAGCCGGACAGAGTGGTGGGTCTTCTGGCGCCGTGTGGCGGGTGGGCTAAAGGCGGGGCACCAGTTGCAGATTTATGACCAGATCCGCCCTGTACTGTCGCCGGCGGCAGCTCAGAAAAAGGGCGCTAGCAAAGGAGGAACGTTGCGTCTTGGCCCGAGCGAAGAGTTGGAAGTCTGGATGGCGCTGGCAAATTTTGAGTGGCTGCCCGCCACCGTCAAGGTGGAACTTGGCCGGCTGCTGCTGGAAAAGTTTCGTAAAGCGCCACCGAAGCGGCAGGAACTCTGGGCGCTGAGCCGTTTTGGGTCTCGCACAACAATCTACGGCCCGCTGGATCGTTTGATTCCCAACAGCGAGGTAGCGGCCTGGCTGCAAACACTCTTGACCTTACCATTGGAAAAAACAGAGACCGCGGCGCGTGCGCTGATCCAACTGGCTCGTGCTACTGGCGACCGGGGCCGTGATGTGCCGGCGGAAGTACGCGAAGAGGTGCTGGCGTGGCTGGCGCCGTTGCCCAATGCGCAGCGCCTGCGTGAATCGCTGTTAGACCCCGAAAGCCAGCGCCAGCGTGAAGAACAAGAGTGGGTTTTTGGCGAGGCGCTGCCCGCAGGTTTGATCTTATCAAGAATTGGCCCTGACTGAGCCGGGTCGCCCTATACATGCTGAGGAGGGCGCCGTATGAAGAGAAATGCTCACCTCCCATTCCCGCACCGTGGCCGCTGCGGTCTTCGCTTCGCCATCCCCGGCGATCACGAGCCGAAGAACGATGCTTCACGGATGACACTTCCGGTAGGGTAGTTGGCCCGTAGGGATGCGACGACGATTGCGCCCTGCAAAGGTGGCTGGTAGATAGCCAGCCAGGGCGCCGCTGAGTACGCACGGACAAACCCGGTGACGAGCCAGTGTGGCAATTTACCATGAATGATGAACCCATGATTCGCAGAAATTGGCGGTGTAGCGAGTGAAATTGCCTCACTGTAATCAAGATAGGTGTCGAGGATGCGCGCCTGCAACAGGGTATGGTAAGCGTGTTCAACAAGCTGGATTTGTACGGGCGAGGGCTCACCAGCTGCCGCGATGGTGAGATGGGCAGGCGTGACCCAGCCCAATCGGGCATCAAACTGGTGAAAAGTGGCCGGATGAGCATGGGCCGCCAGCGCCGCATACAGCCAGTTGGGGCCTCGCCCGTAGATGGCTAATGGCTCGCCGGCAGGTAAGTAGTCCAATACAGCGGGTAATTCAGCGGGTTGCCAGACACTGCCGCTGGCGATGCCCAATGTGCGGGCCAACCGGTCCAGTTCAACCGTCAGCTCGGCTGGGGCTGCGCGCAGATGTTCTGTGCGTAGTTCCTGCTGGTTTAAGGAAAACAAGGTACGGATATTCCAGGCGAGGAGGTCGATGAGCGCCCCCTGGGCTTGCTGGTAGCGTTCCAGCCCTGCAATGCGCCCACGCAAAATTGGATATTCTTCGTAGATGACCTCACTCTCTGTCAACGTTGATTGTAGTTCGGCCAACACCGGCAATTTGTGGCGTTGCGCCAATGCCTGCCACTGGCTCAGCCCTGCTTCATCAGGCGCCAGCAGAATCGCATGGGTGCAGTAATCGAACACAATTTCTTGCTCCGGCGTTGGCCGCCCCCCCATATCGACCAGCAAGGGCAGGTGGCGCTGTTGCAGAGCCCGGCAGACATTGTCCACGAAGGTGTCGGTAAACTGCCCCTTGTTGCGTAGCAGGCGCACAGTTTCGGGCGGTGTTTCCTGGCTCCAATCGCCCTCCCCATCGGGACAGGCTCGCAACACATAGTGTTCCACCTGTTGGGTGCGCAAAATTTGGGTCAAGCTATAGGTCAAGACCGACTTCCCACTGTGCGGCGGGCCGCCGATGGCAATGGCAGGAAATTGGTTCATGGTTTTTTTCCTTGTCTTAAACTCAGTTCTGTTTGAGAACGACAGTTTTGCCAGCGCAGAAACTGTCGTTCTCAAACAACCACGAGTATAGCTTAAAGAAATTTTAAGGGGTTTACAAACGATTCATTTTATGGCAGAATAGGCCAATAGAGATAGAAGTGACGCAGTTGGAGTCGTTCTCCAGAGGTGCAACGCACTTTGCAAGTGCATCGCACCTGAGCAACTGCGTAACTTCTAAGAGATTTGAATTCAACCGACAACATACCGAACAAGTTTTCGCCGCTGCTGGCTAGAGCGTGTAGCTAGCGCGGCGCCTGATTCGGTAGACAAGAGAAGGTCAAGGCCCAACACCCCATGGCGCCACAAACCCTTCTGGTTGCCACGCTCGGCGGTCAGCCGCAAGTTGTCACCTTCGCACTCGATGCCCTGCTCGCCCAAAGCGAACCAATCCAGGCAGTCTTTGTAATCTATCCTGCGTTCGGTGGGCCGCGTCTGCAGCGATCATTGGATCGTCTGCAACAAGCCTTTGCGCACCAATGCTATGCCGGGCGGCCGTGCCCGCTGCACTGTATCCCGTTGCAGCAGGGCGCTACCCCGTTGTCTGCCATTCGCAATGCAGCTGAGGCGGAAGCTACCTGGCAAGCGGTTCATCACTTGTTAGCCGCTCTGAAAAAAGAGGGCCACAAACTTCATCTTTGCATTGCCGGTGGCCGGCGGCTGATCGGCCTGTTGGTCACCTCGGCAGCCATGCTGCTGTGCGACCATCAGGACCGGCTCTGGCATCTCTACACTCCCGATGAGTTGCGTGCCCGCGCCCATGAGGGCGCCATCATGCACGTTCAGCCGGACGATAGCGTGCAGTTGATTCCCGTGCCGCTGGTGCCGTGGGGCGCCTATTTCCCGGCGCTGCGCGCCATGGCCCAACCGCCGGCCCAGGCGGTGGCTGAGCAAATGGGGGCATTTAGCGCCTCCAACGAGCGCCAATGCCGGCAAGTCTATGACCGCCTCTCCGAGCGCCAGCGCGACACCCTCATCGCCTTCGCCCGCGGCCTCACTCCCCAAGATGTGGCGGAGGCGCTGCACGTCAGCCTGAGCACCGTTAACACCCACAAGACCGCCATCCTGGCCGAGTGCCGCATTGCCTGGGGGCTGGCCGAGGAGGCCCGGCTCGATTACCGCTTTCTGCGTGAGCACTTCGCC
>QEUW01000663.1 GCA_003577005.1 Chloroflexota bacterium
GCTTCCTGGCCCGTGACATCGCCAACCATCCAGAGCGTCTGCAGGCCGTTGACGCCAGCTTCGTGCAGCGTCTCCAGTCGCTGACCGGTGGTATCGACGTCGATCTCGATGCCCCCCTGTCGGCGGACGATGAATGAGCAGCAAGCCCGCACCCTTGCTCATCCACGGCTGGACGGTTTTCGCCCATCCGCTGTTTCTGGCTCAGCTTGAAGCACTGGCCCAGCAGGTCGAAGTTCTCAAGCAGAAAGACCCTGTTGGGTATGTGAAGAAGAACGCCAGCAAGCGACTGGCGGCGATTACCAAGCTGGCATTCGACGTCATCCCGCAAGACCCGACGCGACCAGAATACCGGCAGGGCAATACGCTTGGTGACGACTACAAGCACTGGTTCCGGGCCAAGTTTTTCCAGCAGTACCGCTTGTTCTTTCGCTACCACGCGCCCAGCAAAGTCATCGTGCTGGCTTGGGTGAACGATGAGGACACGAAACGTGCCTACGAAAGCGATGACGATGCATACCGGGTTTTCCGGAAAATGCTGGCCAGCGATCATCCACTCGACGATTGGGACCAGCTGCTGAAGGAGGCCAAATCTGCCGCCGCACGACTGCAATCCAGCATGGCGCAAGTCAAGGGATTGGGATGATGAGCAGCAGCCAGCAGCCCACGCAGTCACTGGATCAAATTCTGTTCACCGTGGATACCGAAGCCTTCCGGCGATTTTGCAAGTTGCTGGACGCCCCGCCCAAGGACAACCCAAGACTGACGCGACTCATGGCACTGACTCGATTGGATGCACCGCCGACCAGATCGGCGGTCATCAGGCAAAGTTCCGTTTGTTCGTCACTTACTTGATTTCGACGAATAAACGGAACATACTTCCCAGCCATGCGTGAAGCCACTCAAACCCAGCGCGTTATCGATCTGCTTGCCCAGAAGGGGATGCTGCGCCCAATCGATCTGGACGCCATCGGCATCCCTCGGGTGGTGCTGACGCGCATGAGCGCCGCTGGCCAGCTCGAAAAAATCGGCCGTGGCCTCTATCGCCTGCCGAGTCCTGGTTCCGAAAACGAGAGCCTGGTCGCCATCGCCACCAAGGTACCACAGGCGGTTTTTTGCCTTCTCACGGCCCTGCAATTCCATGAACTGACCACTCAACTGCCCCGCCAGATATGGATCGCCATGCCTCGAGGCAGCCACACCCCGAAAATAGACTACCCGCCGGTCAAGATGGTGCAGTTCGCGGGGGAAGCCTATTCGGCAGGGATCGAGGAGGTCGAGCGTGACCAGGTCAAGCTGCGTGTTTACTGCGCAGCCAAAACCGTAGCTGACTGCTTCAAGCACCGCAACAAGATCGGCCTGGACGTGGCGCTCGAGGCACTGAAAGATGCCCGAGCAAAAAAGAAGGCTTCGGCCGATGAGCTCTGGCGCTATGCCAAGATCTGCAGGGTCGCCAATGTGATGCGCCCCTATCTCGAGGCCATCGAATGAACAAGGACATCGCCGCCTCCGTCCGGGCACGTCTGCTCAATCTCGCCAAGGCGCAGGGAGTGGATTTCAATCAGGTGCTGGTGCGCTTCGCCCTGGAGCGCATCCTCTACCGCCTGAGCCAATCGGAGCATGCCGACCGTTTTCTACTCAAGGGCGCGCTGCTATTCACCCTCTGGTACGACATGCCACATCGCCCGACGCGCGATGCCGACCTGCTCGGCTTCGGGCCCAGCGATTTGGACTCAATTGCCCAGACGTTTCGGGACATCGCCAGCGTCGATGTCGACGATGGCATGGTTTTCGATCCAGCATCGGTCACCGCCGAGGAAAACCGCAAGGAGGCCGGCTATGTCGGTGCTCGGGTGCTGATCAGCGGCGAAATCGCCAAGGCACGATGCAAGACGCAGATCGATATCGGTTTCGGCGATGCGGTCACGCCCGGGCCAATCGACGCAACCTACCCAGTGCTGATCAATGATCTGCCGGCACCACGACTTCGTACCTATCCCGTTTACACCGTCATCGCGGAAAAGCTGCACGCCATCGCCTTGCTGGGCATGACCAACAGCCGATTGAAGGACTATCTCGATTTGTCAGTGCTGCTGGATCGCGAAACCCTGGATGCCGACACCCTGGCCGGCGCGATCGCGGCCACATTCATCCGGCGCGACATGGCAGTTCCCACTTCGCTACCAGCCGGTCTGACCGATGAGTTTTCAGGGGACGCGACTCGGCAAGCCCTATGGCATGCGTTTCTAAAGAAGAACGAATTGGCCCAACAAGCGCTGCCGGATGTTGTGGCCATGCTGCAAGCAGCACTGGGGCCGGCGCTGCTCCGTGCTGCAGAGCTGAACGTGGTCCAGAAGTAGAGAACCCGCCCGTACGCCATCTGACGCAGAGGAGCGGGCCGTGTTGTATCTGATGCTGTTCAGGCGCACCTGAAAACGCGAAGGCCCACACATGCGCATGGGCCTCGGAACTGGAGAGCCAGCATTGAAGCCAGAGCGTCCGAAGCGAAGTGTATGCAACTCGCCTACCCTCTGCAAGTACAGTAAAAGCGCCATTCTTCGCACCATGGCCGAACATTGGCGCTCTTGATGCACTTCGGCAGATAGACGTCCCACTACTCAGAGGGCGTTTCCATACAGTCATTTTTACGGAGACTGTCATGGAGACAAAAACCTGCAACGCCTGTGGCAACACTCGCGCACGCTCGCGAGGCAAACAGATAAAAACGGAGAACAGAGAGGCCGCGAAGGGCCAAAACTGTGGGAATGGGAGGGGTGCCGCTCGCGAGGCAAATCCGCGAAGTCCCGCCAGAACTGGCGCTGCGGCCAGACGTGAAAAAGCCCGAAACGGGTTCGGGCTTTTGAATTTGGTGGCCAGGGGCGGAATCGAACCGTC
>QEUW01000664.1 GCA_003577005.1 Chloroflexota bacterium
CATCATTATCTAACCTTGACAAGCCGGAAAGAAAAGCAGTTCACAGAGAACACAGAGAAGGCGCAGAGGACACAGAGTTTTGCTCTGCGCTCTCCGTGTCTCCTCTGTGTTCTCTGTGTTCCTGCTTTTTTCACTCACGTTAGGCCACTGGCCGCGCCGGGACGAGACCGATGCGAACGGCGTAGAGTGCGGCTTGCGTACGGCTCGGCACACCCAGCTTGCTGAGGATATTGCTCACGTGCGTCTTGACCGTCTTCTCGCCGATGTGGAGCGAGCGGGCGATCTCCTTATTGGACTGGCCCTGGGCGAGCAGCCGCAGGACATCGGTTTCACGTTCGGTGAGCGTCTCGGGGCTTTCCGGCGCCCGTACTTCGCGCATGAGCCGGGCCAGTGCTTCCGGGGCTAGTTGCACTTGCCCATTGGCTGCGGCGCGGATGGCGCGCACCAGTTCCTCGGCCTGAGTGTCCTTGAGTAGATAGCCGATGGCGCCGGCCCGCACCGCACCTGTGACCGAGGCATCCTCCAACACGCTGGTCAGGGCAATCACTTCGGTGTCGGGCAACTCCTGGCGGATGGCGGCCGTCGCCGCGATGCCATCCATCACCGGCATGAGCAGGTCCATCAAGACGACATCAGGCTTGAGTTCGTGGGCCAGACGCAACGCCTCTGCCCCGTTGGCGGCCTCGCCGACCACTTCGAGGTCAGGGTCCAGGCTCAAAAACATACGCAGCCCTTGCCGCACGACGCTGTGGTCATCCACGAGCAAGATGCGGATCGTCATGGTGTTCCTCACCTATTTTGTTTTGCCTCCGCCAAAAGTCGGAGACAGAAGAGGGCCAATGGCTGAAGCAACGAGTGCTGCTTGCCGCTATACTGGTTTTGATGACAGATGATTGGGGAGATTATACCACCGTCGACAGCAAATGCGAAGTGAGAAATGATGATCCGTATCCTACTGGTGGATGACCAGCCGCAGGTGCGCCAGGGGTTGCGCATGAGCCTGGGTGTTGAAGCCGACTTTGAAATCCTGGGCGAAGCGAGCAACGGGCGGGACGCCATCGCCCTGGCGCAGGCCCTGCAACCCGATGTGGTGGTGATGGACATCACCATGCCAGGGATGGACGGCTTGAGCGCAACGAGCGAGTTGACCTCAAGTTGCCCATGCTGTGCAGTCGTCCTCTTGAGCCTACGCGACGATGCAGCCACGCAAGCCCAGGCGTATGCAGCCGGCGCGGCCGCCTTTGTCTCCAAGCGCGAGTCGCCAGAAGCCCTGGTGTGGGCGATTCGGAGTGCGTGCTCGTGTACATGAGCGGCGAAATTGCTGGGACCGTGGTTGGATCGAGAAGGACGTGCCATCTATCCTTGATTCCAATGCCTCCGAATCACCACCGGCCCCAGCAGACCGGATGGCTGCTGCAACCCTTCCAGCCGATTCGCCATCGAGTTGGTGATCCATACCTCAAGCCGGTTCTCGCCCGCTCGGCAGAATGGGCTAATCTCCCACACATAGGGTCGCCACGCCCGCACGCCTACCGGATCGCCGTTCAGAAAGACCTCGGCAATGTCACCGACAAAGCCCAGATCCAAAAACAGAGAGTTCTGCGCCGGGGCCGGCGCTAAGGTAAAAAGAGTCTGAAAGCGGAGGCGACCGGAGAAGGTTTCCCATCCCTGCGCTTGTGCCCAATCCCCCGGACAGGACAAGTCGAGCTGGCTGCCAGCTTCGGATAGCACTTGCCAGGGGCCATCCACTGTCTGCACGATCTCGCCAAGCTGGGGCGGGGTAGGTGCATCGGCATCCGGTTGCTCCTGAGGATTCACGGCCAGGATCGCACTCTGCCGGCGTTCGAGCCGCAACTGGGTGTGGGTGCGATCAGCGAGTAGGGTGCCGGGCCACGGTTGGGTTGCGCCGGTCAGTGGCTCCCACCGCTCAAGTGCGCCTGTGGCTGCCAGCGAGAGCTTGCCCGCTATCGTCTCCTCGCCTTCATTGACAAATAGATAGAAATCTTGCCCTACTTTTTGATAATGGAGCACCCGCAGATTGGGTTCGTTGGGCCAATTGACATCGCGACCAAGCGCTGCCACGAGCGTCTCACAGAGGGTCTCCGGCTGCCACTCGCTCAACACCAGCCCACCGCCGGCGATAAATTCGTCTAACACCGGGCTGGATGTTGCCCCTGGCGGATCACAGACCACGGCGCGGAAACGCCCGTCGCCGATGCAGAGCCGGCCATCGGCTACCGTTGCCCTATCGAGCGCCATCGCATCTACGTAGAGAAAGTCGATCTGTTGCTGGAAAAGAAGTTTGGCGGCCGACCAGGCCGCCTGATTGGCGTCGGTCAAGATCGCCACGTCGCAGATGATGCGCCCGCCGCTCAACAGCCAGCAGAGCCGGCGCAGGTAGTCGCCGATGAGATGAAAGTAGGGCCACCAGACATTGTGGACGCCCAGATCCGGCTCGCTCTCGTAGGCGCGGCGGCCACGGATCGAGTAGAAACAGGCGTGCAGAAAAAAGAGATTGGCCCCGCGCACCAAATGCCAGTCGAGCAGCCACTTGGCTTCATCGAGCGTCAGTTGCCAGCCGTAGGCGCCCAGTGGTTCGGTTGCGTTGCGGCGGCTGCCCTGGATGGCGGCGGCGCTGCTGGCGCATTTGGGGGCGCAACTGTGTGGCCCGCTCAGCGCCGTTTCAGTGCCAGGCGTCACCCAGCGCCAGACCATATCTTGCCCCGGCCAGTGGAAGTGGCGCAGCGCACCCAACTCGTTGCTCGCGGCGGGGTGGCCGGTTAGGGCGATGCCATGGTCCTGACACCAATGGCTTTGTGCGGCGTAGAAGACCCGGTCCAGCCGTTCATAGACTGTATGTGTATAGACCTGGCGGAATGC
>QEUW01000090.1 GCA_003577005.1 Chloroflexota bacterium
TGCGTTGCACCTGCAAGGTGCGATGCATGTGCAAGGTGCAACGCACTTTTCAAGTGCATCGCACCGCTGTATAGGCTAAAATGTCAACAGAACCTAGTGTGTATCATACCACAGGGCGGTGGAAAAGTCACCGTTGGGGATCGTAAGGGTGCGTCCGAAATTTGGGGCATAGCTGCTTGCACCAGACAAAGACCTCCGCGCCCAATGGGCCCCCGTGACCGGCGAGATTCGGGACATTCGAGGCTTCTTCGGCCACCTCCCGGAGGTCTTTGTACACGTGCGGTTGTCGTACGAATTCTTGCCCCAAATCCTGGACGCACCCGATCATAGAGCAAGATGGCATCTTGCCCTACAGTTGACGCCAACCGCTCGGTTGCCAGTGGTCCACGAGGGTGAGTGCATCGCGGGCAATCTGGCGACAGAAGGCCTGGAACTCAGCTGAGTATCCATAGGTCGCGGCGGCAGCAATGAACTCAACCTCATCGACAATCTGCGCAGGCCCACCCGGCTGCTTGACGACATCAAGCTCGTGGTCGGTCACATAGAGTTCCGCATTCTTGACCAACGCCGGGCTGCTGACGTGGACATAGAGGCCACCGAGGGCGCCGTCCGGCCCATAGATCTCCAACAGCACATAGGGGCGGGCAAACCAGTAGTGCGCCCGGATTGCGCCTTGCGTACGCCATTCCCCTTGCGTTTCGTGGATCAGGTTGCCTGGTGGGGAAAAGGTGACCAGCGAGTCATCGTCTACGGCTTCCACGGTCGTCTCCCACCACCGGTAACATTCAGCATTTGACCGGAACATGCGGACGCGCAGCGGGTCGCCTGGCTGGGGAACCAGACCAGGGATCGCTTTGCGCAAGACGTTAAAGATAAAGCCAGACTTCTGCTCGGTGTAGGCCCGGCGGTCGGTGGGGAACTGGCGGGCCAACTGCTGCTTGATCCTGGCGTACTCACCCGTCAGGTCGGGGCGGGCGCGCAGATAGTCGCGGAAGGCAATCTGTTGTTGCCAGTCGGCGCTGTGAATTTCGTTGATATGGACATGGTGCGTGCGCGGCGTCCCCTTGACAAAGAGGTGGCGTCGCGGCAGACCATTTTCCCCCCGATATTCATACCCCAGGCGCTCCATCGGCTCGATGCAGACTGCCGCTTCCTCAAAATTGGCAACGGCTACTGCGAGGTCGATGATGGGTTTGGCCGCAAGACCAGGGATCGACGTGCTGCCCACATGTTGGATATCGAGTACATACCGCCCGATGGCAGCCTGGAGCCGGGCGGCCTCTTCCTGGAAGAGCCGCGGCCAAGCCGGATCATAGGGATGGAGGGCTACAACCTTCGCTGGCAACCCGATCATGATTGCTACCTCACGAGAATTCACACCCAAGCGCAGACAGAGCCGCTGTTGTGGCCGGGTTGAAAGGCTGGGCCGGCCCCTGGTGGATCACCCAATCATCGCGCCACAAGTTGTCACTAAAATAGCTGACAAAGACCACGGAACGCGCCGCTCCCTTTGTCACCAACACGCAGTAGACCGTACGGGGTGGCATTGGCAAGGCCAGACCCTGAAACTGGCTGGCCTCCACCACCTGCCCTAATAGCGGTGAAACCAACTGGTCCGGCGCATTGGAACGGACCACTTGTTGAGCAGAGCCGCCGCTAGCGCGTAAATAGCGATTGAGCACCAGTTGCCACTCCGGTGTGCGCTGCGCCTCGCTGATCGCTACACCGAGCAAGACCAGAACAACGACTGCCAAGGGCAGCACCAACATCATCGTTCGTCTCATGGTCACCTCCTTCGGGCCTGGACACCAACGAGCGGGCGATGTCAACTGTCCGTCGCCCGCTGCCGTGCGATCTCGTACAACAAAATGGATGCGGCGCAGGCGACATTGAGCGATGTCGCCGAGCCACCCATCGGAATGTTGACGATGGCGTCACATCGTTCGCGATAGTGGGTGCTCAGGCCGGTTGTCTCGTTGCCGATCACCAGCACCGTGGGACGTGTCCACTCCTGTTCGGTGAGCGGACGATCCGCCTTGGCGCTGGCGCCAATGATCTGGATCGGGCCGATCTCATCTTGTACATGAGCAAACCACGGTTCTAACTCGCGCGGCGAAGCCAGGCGGATAGCCGGCAGCGCAAAGAGCGAGCCGACGCTGGCGCTGATCGTCTCTGGGTCGTAGAGATCGACGGCGTGGCCGGTGATGATCAACCCATGCACACCGAGCGCATCGCTCGAACGGATGAGGGTGCCCAGGTTGCCGGGGCTGGCGGGCCGATCAAAGACGACCACCAACAGGTCGGGACGCAGCGGGACCCGCTCCAGATCATCTGGCGGCATGGCGACTAGCGCCAATAGCTCCGAACTCTCCTCTTTGCCGCTCAACTTCTCCAACAAGGAGCCAGAAAGTTCATAGTGGGTAGCGGCGGCGTGACGCTCCAGAATGCCGGTCGCCCACGATGACAGGCGCCGTTCGGGACAGTAGAGCCATCCCTTGATTGTCCACCCGTACTCCAGGGCCAGGTTGATCTGGCGCACGCCTTCCACCACAAATTCGCGCTGGCGATGGCGCTTTTCACGATTGCGGCGCAGCGTCTCGAACTGCTGGAAGGTTGCGTTCTCCGAGTAAACGCGAACGATCTTGGGCTTCATCGCTTGATGGCAAGGGTGAGTTTACAACTTGTATCGCTGGTGTGTAGATTCACGCCAACAAGATTATACCACGAAGCGCTCGTCGTGCGTGGATGGTATTCACTGAGAATGAATTCGAGAGCTAGAGGAGGGGCAGGTGACAGCCACAGTCGAGATGACTGTCACCTGAGGCGGGAAGTATTCATGGATAAACCTTGGATAAAAATGGGGATGAAAATGGAACAGGCGCCGTTGCCTATTCCAAACCTTCCACCGAAAGCAGCGTGGTGCCGCAGTGGGGGCAGACCGGTTCGCCACCCATCATCATCCACGAGCGGTCTTCGCTTTCATCGGTCAACAGCCAGACTTCAGCTTTGGGCGACACGCGGCGGATTACGATCTCGTCGGTAAAGCAAAAAATACTGGGGCAGAAACGCCGCTCTTCGCGCACAGGTTGGGCGGTAGGCGCTTCAGTGCGACGGGTGCGTGGTGTCGTGACAAGCGTGGTTGGATCAAGGGCTGGGACGGTATACATAGTGGCTCCTTTGCTGCCTTTATTGATAGTTCTTCTGTCAAGTTGTACTATGTGCTGATTCTGGATGATACGCCGCACAGCGTACCATCCAGACAGCTCAAAAAGAATAGGATAGTATATAAGGCAGTATCTAACTTAAGATATACGTTCGCTTGCCGTTTGGATCTTGAATTGCTCGTTTTGGGTGCCGCTTTGGGTATCGCTATTCAGATCCTTACCCAAAGTATAGCGATAGAGCGTTAAATTATCGTTGACAATTCGTTTACTGTTGCGATCATATAGAAGTAAAATTGTGATTTGCCGTTTGCCCGCCGTTTTTTGGGCTTATCAGCAGCTTTACCTTATCATAACAATCTGCTCACTTTCCTGACCAAAAGTAGACCAATTCCTGTCCAGGAGCTGACACAATGAACGGTGATTTGCGTACGATGTGGGAGACACAGGGGTATGTGGTGCAACGCGGGCTGTTTGGCGCGGAGCGAGCGGCGCGGCTCCGCGTGATCTGCGATGCCATCCTGGCGCAGTGGCGCGCCAAAAACCCGGAAACGGGACAGCCCGGTGGAGCGCCCGACGCCACGGTGATGCGCCATCTCAACCATCCCGGCTATTTCCAGGCACACCCTGAGTGGCGCCACGAACTGATGGACGCCATCGCTGACCCCCAGGTGCTGGATGTGGCGCGCACTATCCTGGGGGAAGAGCCCTTGTTCCGTTGCACCAGCTTCTTCTTTGACCCGCTAGTGGGGGGCAAGGATGGCAACTGGCATCGCGATTCGCAGTTTGGTACGCCCGACGATACACAGGAGCAGGCGTTGATCACCCGGCTCGCGAGTGCAGGCAACAGTGTCCAGATGCAGATTGCTCTGGTCCCGAGCGATGATGTGGAGTATGTGCCCGGCTCCCACCTGCGCTGGGATACGCCGGCCGAGTACGCCATCCGCAAAGCCGATGGTGGCCAGCACAACCGCTCCAACGACATGCCGGGCGCCATCCGCCTGGCGCTCGCTGCCGGTGATGCCGCGCTCTTCAACCCCTACGGTCTGCATCGTGGGCGTTATCACACGGGGCGCCTGCGCCGCACGCTCATGCTGACCTACACCAAGTGTTCGGCGCCGGCTTACGACTACTTCTCCAACCAGCCCTGGTTTTTGGAGCCAGGCTACTTAGACGAACTGAAGCCGCCGACACGCGCCTTTTTTGAGCCTTTTGTCGCTCAATACCAGCACTTCTGGCGTGAACAAAAAGCGCAGCCGGCTTGACGGCAGCGGGATCAACCGGCGTCAGCCAACGCCTGGAGGACCGGGGCAAAGTTGCGGTTGATCTCCAGCGCCCGTTGCCAGGACTGGCGGGCGCCATCCAGGTTCCCTTGCGCTGCCAACGCTACCCCGCGCCAGTAATGGATTTCTTCGATGCTCCGGGTATTGGCCAGGGTAGCGTCGGCCAAGGCGAGGATGTCGCCCATCCGCCCAACGGCCTGATAGGCATCGAAGGGGCCAAACTGGTACCACAACATACGCCACGGGAGGCCCAGGTTGCGCGCCTGGTCGTACGCCGCGGCCGCCCCGGCGTGGTCGCCAAAGTAGAGCCGGTTTGTGCCCAGGTTGAACCAGGCAAAGACATCGTCGGGTTGTTGGGTGACGGCCACTTCCGCCGCTCTAAGCGAGTTCCGCCACATGGTCACCGTGTCAAAGTCCTCGCCGAGGATACTCTGGACGAGCGGCGTCTGTTCTTCAGGGTAGATCAGCACGTAGGTGTGGTTGAAGACTTTCCACCACTCAGCCGTCTGACCATAAGGCAGATAGATACCGGCGTAAGGGCCAATCAGGTTGACACGCGGGCCTCGCACGTAGGTATCGTAGGCGATCCACCGCTGCGAGGCGTCGTCGTACCCTACCAGCAGCCGGTAATGACCCATGCCGTCGTTGGGTTCTTCCTCGAGCCAGGTCTCGATGATCACAGGGATGCCGTTGCTCAAGAAAGTGCGCATCAACTCTGGGGTGCCATTGACCCGAACCTCGGCGCGCAGGCCCTGGCTGCGGGCATACGCAGCCAGCTCTTCGGGCAGCACATTTTTGTCATCCTCATGGGTGCGGAGCGCCCCACCGATTGCGGCCTGGTCGAGCGTGCTGCCGTAATAACTCAGGTTCATCGCCAGCGTAGCCGGGCCACAGTTGTTCCACGTCTGCCAGAAGTGGCGCAGGCCACTGAGCCGCACGGCCGGTTGTGCCGGTTGATGGATCGGCGCAGCCGTTGGGCTGGGCGGTGGCGCAGGCGATGGAACAGTTTCCGGCGTGGGCGTGGGGAGGATCACCTGCGCCTGGCGCACTGAGTCGGGTGCTGCGCTCGCCAGGCCCGGGGCTGGCAAGGGCGCCTTTGTAGCAATGGGCGGATTCGCAACGCGCCCGCGTTCGGCCACCTGTGCCTCTGCCCGCCCGGCGGGCGCTGCCACATCGGCAAGATAGCGAACACAGCCGGCCCCAATGATGATAACGGCGGCCAGGGCGCTTGCCAACAAGGCAATAGATTGGGGCGTCGTTGATGTTCGTTTCATATTGAAAAGACGACCTGACCTTTCTGCAAGTTCCCCGTATCCGTCAGCCACGCCGGCGACGGATCAAAACCTTCTCCGTCTCTACAGACCAGAAGAGGAAGGTGCTCAACACCACAGCAATGCCCAGATCGCCCAGGCTAAGCGCCTGTGTGTTGAAGAAATTCTGAAGGAACGGCACATAGATCACTGCCAGTTGGAGCAAAAAAGCGCCGCCCACAGCCAGCAGCATCGCCCGGTTCGAGCCAAAACCGATCTGGAAGATAGAGTCCCGCTCGGAGCGCATGGCAAGCGCCAGCAACAACTGCGAGAGAACCAGGGTTGTAAAGACCATAGTCTGCCACACCCCATCGGGGTTGTTGAGCCAGTAAAAATAGCCGACCGCAAGCGGCATCACACCCATGAGCGCGCCGATCCAAAGGATGTCGCGCCCGACGCCGCGACTAAAGATATTCTCCTGGGGCGGATAGGGGGGCCGGCGCATGACGTTGCGTTCGGCCGGCTCCACGCCCAGCGCCAATGCCGGGAAGCCATCCGTCACCAGGTTCATCCACAAAATCTGGAGCGGCAACAGCGGCAGCGGCATTCCCAAAAAGGGACCGATCAGCATGACCAAGATTTCACCCGCATTGCAACTGAGCAGAAACTTGATAAACTTGCGAATGTTGTCATAGATCACTCGCCCCTCTTCGACGGCGGCGACGATGGTGGCAAAATTGTCGTCCTGCAAGACCATTTCGGCTGCTTCTTTGGCCACATCGGTGCCGGTGATGCCCATAGCCACGCCGATGTCGGCTTTCTTGAGCGCAGGCGCATCGTTGACGCCATCTCCGGTCATGGCGACGATGTGGCCCTCTGTTTGGAGCGCCTGGACGATGTTGAGCTTGTGTTCCGGCGAAACGCGGGCAAAGACGGAGAACTCTTTTACCCGCTCTTGTAATGTTTCTAGCGAAAGTTTGTCTAATTCGTTGCCGGTGAGGAAGAAGTCTTCAGTGGCGATACCCAACTGTTGCGCGATGTGCCGCGCCGTCAACGGATGGTCGCCGGTGATCATAACGGGACGGATGCCCGCCGCCTGGCAGGTGGCGACCGCATCCCTGACCTCGGCCCGCGGCGGGTCGATCATGGCGACCATGCCGATAAAGACCAGGTCTTGTTCCAGCTCGGCAAAATCGCCCTTCCCAGGCGGCTTCTCAAGCCCGCGTATACCCAGGCCGAGGATGCGCATACCCATCTGCGCCAGTTCGTCATGGGCTGCCCAGATCCGTTGGCGGTGGCTTTCCTCGAGTGGCAGCACCTCGTTGTTTTCCCAAACCCGGGTAGAGACCTGCAAGAGGCTATCGAGCGCGCCCTTGGTGATGGCAACATACTCGGGGGCGCTGGTCACCACATCCAGGTCATAGAGGGGCGCCAGCACGGCGGGGATCTGCTCCCCATTCCGCGGCCGGTGGTGGACGGTGGTCATCCGTTTGCGCTCCGAGTCAAAGGGCGCTTCGGCAACGCGGGGGAAGACTCGCTCCAGTTCCGACTTGAACAAGCCCGCACGGGCGGCAGCCACGGCCAGCGCACCCTCGGTTGGGTCGCCAACGACGTGAAAGGCGTTGGGATCTGCCTCATGCTGCTCCAACTCGACATCATTGCAGAGCGCGCCGCCGGCCAGCAAGAGCGCCAGAGCCGGTTTTGCCTCGTGCGGCGCCTCGCTGATGACCTCGACGACGCTGTTGCGCTCCCGCCGCACCTGCTCGCTCAAGTCGATCTGCTCACCGGCCACATCGAGTACGGTGACGGTCATGCGGTTTTCGGTCAGCGTGCCGGTCTTGTCCGAACAGATGACGGTCACTGAGCCGAGTGTCTCTACAGCCGGCAGTTTGCGGATCAGCGCATTACGCTTCAACATCCGTTGGGCGCCAAGGGCCAGGGCAATGGTGACGACGGCGGGCAACCCTTCGGGTACGGCGGCGACCGCCAGGCTAACGGCCGTCAGTAACATGAGACGGAGTGGCTCGCCCCGCCATAGACCAAAGAGAAAAATCACCGTCACAATGATGAGAGCGATGAGGGCGAGGTTACGCCCCAGCTGGTCGAGCCGGCGCTGGAGCGGCGTTGGCTCATTCTCCACCGTCTGGATCAGGTCCGCCACACGGCCCAGTTCGGTCTCCATGCCGGTTGCTGTGATGATGGCTTCGCCGCGACCATAAGTGACTACGGTGCCCATATAGACCATATTGCGGCGGTCACCCAACGCCGGTTCACCCTTGAGGATGAGCTCGGCTTCCTTTTCCACCGGTTCGGACTCGCCCGTGAGCGCCGCCTCCTGAACGCGCAGATTGGCGCTTTCGAGCAGCCGCCCATCGGCGGGCACCAGGTTGCCTGCCTCGAGCAGCACCACATCTCCGGGCACCAGGTTACGCGCCGAAATCTCGCGCACATGGCCCTCGCGGCGGACATGTACCACCGGCACGGCCAGCTTCTTGAGCGCCGCCATCGCCTGTTCCGCCTGGTACTCCTGGCGGAAGCCCAAAGCGGCATTGAGGACGACGATAGCCAGAATAGCAATCGTATCTTCCACATCTCCCAGCAAGCCCGATATAACAGCCGCGACGATCAGCACCACGACGAGCGTCGAGGTCAATTGTTCCCACAAGATCTGCCACGGGTTCTTGGCGCCTCGCTCGATCAATTCGTTAGGGCCATATTGCTCTAAGCGGCGCCTGGCCTCGTTCTCGGCCAGCCCGTTGGTAGGATTGCTGCTTAACTGCTCGGCAACATCTAAGGCGTCAAACTGATACCAGTTGGTCACGCTGCGCTCCTTGGCAGATTGAGCCGTTGTTGACTGAGATAACCTTGCTATAGTTTACTACAGATTTTGACACTTGACCCAGGGCCAAAATGCGCTAAGATTGGATTGTTACAACTTTGCAAAGCAATATCCAGGGGCTACATTGAGAATCCACCGTATCACCCAGGCAGATTGCTTTTGGGGCTCCGATGTAGCTGTGCAGAGTGTGTACAAGAGGAGACCAGCAGACCATGGCTCGTCAAGCGTTTATCTTTGATGCGGTACGTACGCCGCGTGGCCGGGGGCGCGCGACGGGTGCGCTCCAGCGCGTTCGCCCGGTCGAGCTGGTGGTTACCTTGTTGCGTGCTCTACAAGAACGCAATACACTCGATACGGCGCGTGTCGATGATCTCTTACTCGGTTGTGTCACCCCGGTCGGCGAGCAAGGGGCAGATCTGGCTCGCACCGCCGCGCTGGTCGCCGGCTGGGATGTCGGTGTGCCGGGGGTGCAGCTCAACCGTTTTTGCGCTTCGGGTCTGGAAGCGATCAACCTGGCGGCTATGCAGGTGCGCGCCGGCTGGGCGGACCTGGTTGTGGCGGGTGGGGTGGAATCCATGTCGCGCGTGCCTATGGGCGCCGACGGTGGCGCACTGGTTGAAGACCGGATCATCAGCGATGCGATTGGGTTTGTCCCGCAAGGGATCAGCGCTGACCTTTTGGCAACCCTTGAAGGCTTTAGCCGGTCACAACTCGATGAATATGCGTTACGCTCGCAGCAGTTGGCGGCTCACGCCACCAGCCACGGCTATTTCCGTTCGATCATACCGGTCTATGATGAGAATGGCGAATTGTTGCTGGCACAAGATGAGCATCTGCGGCCCGACACGACCCTGGCAGCTTTGGCGGCCTTGCCGCCGGCTTTTCAGGCACTGGGCGAGGCGCGCTTTGACGCCGTGGCGCTACGCAAGTACCCCCAGATCAGCCATATCCAGCATCTGCATACGGCCGGCAATTCATCGGGAATCGTGGATGGCGCGGCGCTCACGCTGATCGGTTCGGCTGAGGCCGGCGCGGCGCTTGGCCTGCAACCGCGGGCGCGGATTGTGGCGACGGCGGTTGTCGGTACTGAACCAACCCTGATGCTGACGGGCCCGGCGCCGGCTACCCGCAAGGCGCTCCATCTGGCCGGCATGACCCTGGCCGATATCGACCTGATCGAGGTCAATGAAGCCTTTGCAGCCGTTGTGCTAAAATTTATGCGCGACCTGGGATTGGGAACAAACGTCGAGCAGATCAATGTGAATGGTGGGGCGATTGCGCTGGGCCATCCGCTTGGGGCAACCGGCGCCATCCTTTTGGGCACTGCGCTGGATGAACTAGAACGACGTCAACAAAGAACGGCGCTGGTCACGCTTTGCGCTGGCGGCGGGATGGGGATCGCTGCTCTGATAGAACGGGTACTATAGGGGCTATGCGCACGACGACCCTCTGCCTACCCGTACGTAGCCGGCCGGCAGTAGCCATACTGCTCGGGTTGAAAAAACGGGGCTTTGGCCAGGGCAACTATACGGGCTTTGGTGGGAAGGTAGAGCCGGGCGAGTCGATTCTTGAGGCGGCCGTGCGCGAGCTGGCCGAAGAGTCCGGTCTCGTGGCCACCCCCGCCAACCTATTGGAGCGGGGGACGGTCACCTTTTGTTTTCCAGCCAAGCCGGGTTGGAGCCAGCAGGTACATCTCTTCTTGGTTGAGGAATGGTCAGGCCAACCGGTCGAGACGGACGAAATGGCGCCGGCTTGGTTTCTGGCCGACCGGCTGCTTATGACAGGATGTGGCCAGATGCGCGGTTCTGGCTGCCCGCAGCGCTCTCTGGCAAGGCGCTGACCGCATCCATTACCTTTGCCGCTGACAACGCAACCATCGACCGAGTGGTGCTTTGAGGTATCGTTGTATCATTTACGCAGGAGTTCCCCCGAAAAGTGACGTGTTTTCACACGCACTACAGGCGAATCTGGAAGGGCTGGGATAGGCATGTCCAGTGACTAATGCCCTTCCCCTACTCTGCGGAGTCTGCTTTGGCATGAGTGACCTGATAGCCCGCACAAAAATTGTCCCTCCGCGGCGCCGGCCCGATCTGCTGTCGCGCCAACGCCTGGTGGATCTTTTTTCCGATCTGCTTGGCCACTCGTTGATCTTGTTGGTAGCGCCGGCCGGGTATGGGAAAACCTGCGCCCTGATCGATTTCGTCCACAGCAAATCGATCCCGGTCTGTTGGCTGGCGCTCGATCTGCTCGACCGCGACAGCTATCGTTTTTTTGCCAGCTTGATTGCCAGTATTGCCCAGCGCTTCCCCGACTTTGGCCCACCGGCGCAGGCGGCGCTGCAATCCCTGGTTGCGGGCCAAAGCCAACTGGAGCAATTTGTCATCACACTGGCCAACGCCCTGTATGATCAGGCGGATGAGGATTACCTCATCATCGTCGACGATTATCACCTCGCTGCGGACAATGACGAGATCAACACCTTTTTCAGCCAGTTCGTGCAGCAAATGGACGAGCGGTGCCACATCCTGCTGGCTGCTCGCCGCCTGCTAGCACTGCCCGATATGCCGCTGTTAGTGGCGCGTGGCTATGTCAGTGGTCTCGACTTTGAAGACCTGGCTTTTTCAGAAGAAGAGTTGCAGCAACTTGTGCTCCAGAATTATGGGCAATCGCTCTCAACTGGCGAAGCGGCCGAACTGGTAAAGGTGACAGAGGGATGGATCACAGGGCTGCTCCTTTCTGCGCACAGCCGGCTGCGTAACGTGCCAGAGCGTGTCCGGCGTCTACGCGCCGCCGGTGTCGATCTATACGACTATCTGGCACAACAAGTGCTTGACCAGCAACCCTGTGAGTTGCGCGAATTTCTTTTGCGGAGCTCGGTTCTCGAGGAGTTCAACTCGGATCTCTGCGCAGAAATCCTCGAGCCGGCGTGGCTGCCAGATGGGGTCAGCTGGCAGCGCCTGATCGATGAGGTGCTGGAGCGCAACTTGTTTACTGTGGCCGTGGGCGACCAGGGTGGCTGGGTGCGGTATCATCACCTCTTCCAAGAGTTTCTGCACAAGCAACTGGTCAAAGAGTATCCCAACGATGAGACGGTGATTTTGCAGCGTCTGGCTGCCGTTTATATCGAGCGGAACGAATGGGAAAGGGCCTATCACTGTTATCAACGGCTGGGCGATTTGCAGGCAACCGTTGTGCTTATCGAGCAAGCTGGGCTGTCGTTGATCAACGGTGGCCGCGTGTTGTTGTTGGCCGACTGGCTCGATGGCATACCGGGTGACTTGTTGCAGTCGCGACCGTTACTGTTGTCGCTCAAAGGGGATGTGCTCGGTCGCAAAGGCGAAGTGCAACAGGCCCTTGCCTTGCTAAACCAGGCGGAGGCGGCGCTACGTGCCGCAAGAAAGCAGATCCCCCTGGCCCGCACCCTGGTGCGCCGTGCTATTGTCTATCGCCTGCTGGGAGACTACCCCAACTCGCTCGCCGATGGCGACCAGGCATTGGCGTTGCTCGGCGTAGACGATCAATCTCCCCGTGAACATCTGGCGGTCAAGGCGCTTGCCCTCCTTGCAAAAGGCATGAGCTTGTACTCCATCGGAGAACTCTCCGACAGTATTGCCTCTCTCCAGGAAGCAATGGAGATCAATCAGATGCTCGAGGATACCACCGGCGTAGCAACTGCCTCCATGGAGCTTGCGGTCACCTACACAAACGGGGGGTATCATGCGCAGGCACTCGAGTTATATCAGTTCTGTCTAGAGACGCAACGGCGCCTTGCCAGCGTCTCAGGGCAAGCGATCGTGCTGAACAATCTGGCTGTGTTGTACCATCTGCAGGGCGATTATGTCCAGGCCTTACGCTGTCTGGAAGAGGCGCAAGAGTTTGCGCGCCGCAGTGGTTATACCCGCCTGGTTGGTTTCACGCTGGCCGGCATCGGCGACCTGTTTGCTGATCTCGAACTATGGAAGCTGGCCCAAAAAATCTTTCGCCAGGCATGGACCACTGCCCACCGCGTCAACGAACGGTATTTGATCGTCTACTTGGAACTGGCTCTAGCTCGAATGACGGGGGCAACCGGTGCGTGGCACGAGGCGTTTGAACACCTGAGCGCGGCCAGCCAACTGGTGCTTGACAGAAGATCCAACTACGAGTGGGCGCTCTATCAACTGGCTATGGGACGTTACTATCTGGCCCAACAGAAGGCAGATGAAGCGATCGCACCGTTGCAAGATGCCCAAGCGCGCTTTGCGCAGGGTGGGCAGCCGACTGAGGAGGCGCTAACGCACTTTCTGCTCGCAGTTGCCTGGCAGATCGTCGGAGAATCGGCGTCTGTCGTGCAGCACCTGACGCGCGGGCTCACGATTGCCTTTGCGCTCGAAAGCAGACATCCCCTGGTTGTGGGCTTACGCAATCTAAGCGAGCTGATCCGGCAAACACAGCTCGAAGGCGTTGTGCGAGAACAGGCGCAACATCTGGCCACAGAGATCGAAGCATTCGAACGGCAGATCCCCACGTTGAGCCGGCAGTTACGCCAAAGCGCCTCGCCGGCGCTGACACCTCTTCTCCTCGAAGCGCCCCCCCGGCTGATCATTCATGCGCTTGGCCGCGCCGAAGTGATTATGGATGGCAAGCCTGTCACGACACGCGAATGGCAGACGCAGGTTTCGCGCGACATTTTGTTCTGTGTGTTGGCTCATCCCAATGGGCTTTCAAAAGAGGAAGTAGGCGCGCTCTTCTGGCCCGATGCAACCCCCAACGAACTCAAGACCCGGTTCAAGAACGCACTCTATCGCCTGCGGACGGCCCTTCTTCCGGATGTGATTCTCTTTGACGACGAGATCTACCGCTTCAACCGCGTCATCGATTATGAGTACGATGTAGAACAGTTTCTCAACAAGGCAGCTGAAGGCGACGCGGCTACAACCCCTACCTTGCGGATTGCAGCATACGAGAGTGCGATAGAGCACTACCGCGGCCCCTACTTGCCCGATGTAGAAGGCGCATGGGTCTGGACAGAACGCGAATATTTGCGCCGGGTCTTCACCGAAACAATCCTTACTTTAGTGCAGTTGCAATTCGATACAGGCGATTATCGCGCTGCTTTGCAGAGTTGCCAGCGCGCGCTCGCTGACGATCCTTGTCTGGAAGAGGCGCACCGCCTCGCCATGCGCATTTATGCAGCGATGGGTAATCGGGCCGCCGTGGCCCGCCAATACGCGCTCTGCCAGCAAGCGTTGCGCGACGAAATTGATGTTCCCCCTTCTCCCCAAACCGAAGAATTGTATGCTCTGTTGACACAAGCATAAAGATCGTGTTGCCTCACAGACCGAACGTACCGTTTGAAGGTATCACCGTCTGAAGATATCAACGTGAAAGCACGGTGTGCAGAAGCGGTTTCAGCGCAACACCTGCCTGCCAGGTAACGCAAGACGCCAGAAATCCAGTTGAGTGAAATACTCAACTGGATTTCTGGCGTCTTTTCCTTTTTGGTTCGCTCCATCTCGGTCCATATCCCTTCTTTTTGTTTTGCCACGCGGCGTCGTGGCGTTAGCCGGGCTCTATCGCCTAGCTAGAAAACTATAACCCGTAGAGTTCGTACCCAGCGGGCGCACCCATCTATGGATTTCTCACGCTTCAACACTTCTCTGGCCAGAGCTTATCTCGGGACGGGATGTCCGATGTAAACGCCATAGGAGAGGCGCCCTTTTTGCTCGGTAGCGCCGCAGTTAACCGTGGCGTGCGTCGCACGGGCCACAAACTGGCTGGTCATACAGGAGATCGGTCGGCCCGTGCGACGCACGCCACGGCCCGACCACGGTTAAGTGTTGCGCTACCTTTTGCTCATCGACTCATGAATTTTTGAATTTTGCCATTTTGAGCCTGTTTTGATGCCTACTTTGATGCCTGCACGGCGCAAGAATATAGAAAATCGATAGAAGAGCGATGGTGCTCAAGCACACTGCCGCTCACAATCACCTAAGGAGAGACAGATCATGACAAGCAAATTCTTCAACCTCAGCGTGAACGCCAGCCGCATCGACGCCCAGCATGTTCGTGTTGCATTGGCAGTCGGCACATTGATTCTGTTTGTTCTGGGTGCAGGCGCTCCTCTGGCCGGCGGCAATGGCTAGTAGCGTCTGGCAGTGGTTCGCAAGATAACGAGGGCTGATTGATTTTACTGTATGCGGTTTTCGCCGGGTTGATCGCCGGTTGGTTGCGGGCATGGTATCACCAAGGCCATCTGGTATTGCCAGAATTGCATCTGCTTTGGCTGGTGCCACTCGCTTTTGCGCCCCAGTGGCTGGCATTTTTTTGGCCGCCAACGCGTGAATTGATAAACATGCGGATGGCAGCGGTCATTTTGGTCGGTTCCCAAGTTTTGCTGCTTATCTTTGCCTGGGCAAACCGTAAACATAGGGCTTTTTGGTGGCTTGGTCTGGGTCTATTGCTCAACCTGTTGGTTATCGTCCTCAACGGCGGATTGATGCCTGTCAGCCCGGAAACGTTGAGCCGCCTGTTCACCAATACCAACCCAGAAGAGTGGCAAGTAGGTCAACGTGTTGGGACATCGAAAGATATTGTTTTGCCGGAGCACGCCACACGATTGGCCTGGTTGTCAGATCGTTTTTTGTTGCCAGAGTGGATGCCACAGCGCGCGGCCTTTAGTTTGGGTGATGTGTTGATCGCCGTTGGCGCATTTTGGTTTCTCTGGCAGGCTGGCGCCGTGCGGCAAGGTGCGCTTTCGTCTGCCCGTTCAGTTTAGAATCTCTTGTTTCAGAAAAGGATGCGTAGGTCTCATGATGCACTGGACACTTTTAACGACTGCGTCACCGGTTGACGCTCTCCCTCGGCCTGATTCTGACGACACCAAGGGCACCTACAGCAAAGATCTAAACCGTATGTTGACAGCCGCAGTGGTCAGCCGCAGATTTCGCAACTTGCTGCTCACCGACCCACAGGCAGCCCTTCATGCCGGTTATAATGATGAGTCCTTTTCTCTGAGCGAGAGCGAGCGAGATGCAGTCCTGGCGATTCAAGCCGCCAACCTGCGTGATTTTGCCACCCAGTTGGTCATAGAAATGGACGATGACGCCAAAGCGGACCCCGGCAGTGATACACCCCACCGGGCACGCCAGACGGAAGCAGCGCCCGGCGTTGCGCATTATGTATAGTGTATAGTCTACGCCAACCGGCTGGCGTAAACTTAGCCAGATGAGTGATATCCACGTGCAACCTTTTCACCATGCACCGCAGCGAGAGCAACTCGCCCTACCAGCTGACTATACAGCTTCCCTCTCTCTGTTTGTAGAACAGCAACAAGTAGAGCAGAGTAGTATCAAGATCAGCGGTGTTGTTCATGATTTTAATAATTTGTTGGCGATCATCCTGACTCACACCACCATTGCTCTCAACAAGTTGCCCGTGGATAGTCCGGCGCGGAGCCACCTGGATCGAACCGTACGTACCGCTCGCCGTATGGCTGAGCTCTCGAACCAGTTGCTCGCCGATATGAAGAGCCGGCGGATCGAATCCGCTTTGCTCGATGTGAACCAGGTGATCCTGGAGACGGTTGATTTGCTCAACCCCCGGCTCACGCCCAAGGCTCAGGTGGACCTCCACCTGGCCAGCGACCTCTATCAAGTGTTGGGCAATGATTCGCAACTCCAGCAGGTGATCATGAACCTCCTGCTCAATGCCGCCGATGCCATTTCTGCGCCGCCAGGTCACATTACGGTCAGCACCAGCAATATCACTGTGCTCGAGGGCCGCCGCTTGCTCGTCAACGCACCTTCGCCGGGCGACTATGTTTGCTTCCAGGTGGTCGATGACGGGATTGGGATGGATCAGCAGACGCTGGACCACATCTTCCAACCCTTTTACACGACCAAACCAGCAGGAGCCGGGATCGGGTTGACAGCCACCCTCAATATCATCCACTCCCATCGCGGGGGCGTCCAGGTCTTTAGCAGACCGGGTTGCGGTACGACATTTCGTATTTTGCTCCCCGCTGTGGCCGAGGATGAATTCTAGTGCTCTGACTTTGCTTTCTGCCTCCCATCATGCCGGTTGTAAAAGATCCCCGCAGCGCATCGATGCGCTGCGGGGATCGGCATTTCTATGGGAACGGTAGATAAGTAACCAAGTTCGTGTGCAAGCTGAGGGATGCGCATAAGGGTACGCACATTCCGTGTGCCGAGATAGAGCCTACTGTGCAATGGCGTACGTCACCTGGAGCTGCATGATCAACTCCAGTTCACCCGGCGAGATGGGGGTGACGCCACCGCCGCCGCCGCCCAGGCCAATCTGCTGTGCGAAATTAGAAGCCAAATAGCCGCCACTAGCGATCACCTCGCTGATGCTCACCACCTCACCCACGCTTACACCAGTCAGTTCGGCCAGTTCTTCCGCCCTGGCTTCAGCGTCTTCGACTGCGCTGCGGCGCGCCTCGGATTCGAGGGCGCTGGGATCGTCGATGCGAAATTCGATGCCATAGATATTGTTGGCACCCGCTTCCACGGCGGCGTCGATCACGTTCCCTACATTATCCAGGTCCCGGATCACAACGGTCACGTTGTTGCTAACACGATAGTTGACCTGATCTTCCGGCAGCGGGCCGGTGGGGCCAAAGCGCTCGGCGTAGATGCTAAAGCCGGTGGTCTGAATATCGTTTTCAGCGATACCTTGCGCCTCGAGCGCGGCCAATACCTCGTCCATCACAGTCTGGTTTTCGTCCAGCGCATCACGCACCGAGGGTCGCGCCACTTCGACGCCAAAGTTGGCGCGCGCCACATCGGGCTGGATCCGCACTTTGCCCTGGCCGACGACAGTGATAGTACGGCTTGGCGTACCGGCTGCCGCCTGGGCGCTCACCACCGGTGCAGTCGCCCACCAATTGGCTGCGCTAAAAGCCAGCGCACCGACGAGAACAGCGCCGACCAGCGCCAGCGCAGTTATGGCTCGCAAAGAACGTTGTAACATTGGAGTGTTATCCTTTCGTTGATGCTTGAGCATTGTTTCAAAATACCGACCAAATCCTGTCGGCGTTACCTGTCTTGCCCGTAGCGGCGGCCGCTCTCCCGGGATGAGCCACCCCGCCACGGTTGCAAGCATAGTGACGAAAGGCCGTGGCCGGATGTTCCGCCAAATTCCACGCTTGTTGTTCAGCAAAAGACCATACCACACACCGTGACAACCGACCTCTCTGTCTCATCTGCCGGGCAGATGGCATAGGCGACCTCCTCGCCGCGCACCTGGCCCAGCGTACGCAAGGTCAGATAGAGTGGGGTCACGCCACAGACATTGTTGCGGTCGCGCACCTGTTGGATGGCCCCAAAAAAACGTTCGGCGTCCCCTGCGCGCAAGTGGTCGATCAGCGTCTGGTCCGCGGCCTGCACTCGCTGCTTACCTGCCTGGTCGAGCGGTGCGCCGCCAAAGGCCGGCCCCACGTGGGCCAGGTCGCCCGACGCGATTACCAGAACGCGACGGCCTCGTATCCCGGTGCGGAGCGTTTCGACCACCTGTGCAAAGAGTTCGTCTTGCGCCGGTGTGGCGCCGTTGTGGATGTAGTGGTGCAGGCCACCCACCAGGATCGGTACCACCTCGACCGGCTGCCCTTCGCGCAGATGGTGCAGCCAGACGGCTACCAGTTCGAGCGAGTGCTCTCCGCGGTGGCGCAGTTCGCCAGCGAACGCTGTTTCCTCTCCGATGGTGGCAGCCAGCGCATCGACCAGCCAGCGAGCGGTTGGCAATGTTCCGTATGGCGTGGCGTAATTCTGGTGGGTGAGCGTAAAGGGGTCAGCGCCATAGTGATCGGTGCCAAAGATCACGACGAGATCAGCCTCGCGTGCAACCTGGGCAGCCCGCTTCCATACCTGCGCATAGACTGGTCCCCCACGCAGATAGTCGATATGCGGGCTGAGCAGACCCGGAGGCCGCGACCAATCCACGGTTAGCGGCTCGACGCCATTTGCATCCTCAAGATAATCCTGTAACAGCTTCCAGAGCGCCTTCCCATCAGCCGGATAAGAGAGGCCAGCGAGGGCAGGCGGGCGGTAAGGCGCGTTGCGAAAGTCTTCCAATGCGGCGAGGTGCGCCTGCGCTGCCCGTTCATTCTCTAGCATGAGTGCCTCATCCAGAGCTGCAACCAGTTCCTCCACAGGTGCGAGCGGCGCGGTGATGCCATAGGTCTCGTAAAAGGCAGACGCCAGGCCGCCGGCGTCGCGTGTGCCATCACAAAAGGCTAGCACAAGCGCCAATGGTTGAGGAACCAACAACGGGTGTGGGCTAAGCTGGGCCGGGTCGCGCAGCAACAAATAGTGGCGCCCCTCATGCTGGCAAGGGCGTATATCCAGCGACCGCAATTTAGGATAACGTTCAGCGGGGATAAGGACCATAGACGGAACAACTTCCTCTCTACATATGGGTACACTGAAACCAAATTTTTGGTATTTATCAGGTTCTGTTGCCATTTGGCGAATTTACCCAGGTACGATGCACTTGTCAAAGTGCGTTACACCTCTGGCACAAACAGAAATGGCAACAGAACCTGGTAAGGGTGACGGGTTTGAGTTACACCAATTGCCTGACAAAAGACCGGAAAGCCGCGCCTATCTACTAACTCGATAGTCTTTGATCCGGCGCATGGTATTGTATAAGTTAACCTGACAGCGGACGGGCAAAGAGCGTATAGCGGCGCATGGGGCGTGCGTAACGGGCGCTGATCTTGCGTGAACGGTTATCCTCGTACATCAAGGCGTGGATAGCAGAGCGATAACCGAGCGCAAACGCCCGCTCCTGTGCCAGCGCCACCAACAACCCGCCCAGACCGATTCCTGCTAGAGCCGGCACAACGCCTACGGTTTTGATGATCACCGTGTCGATGCGCTCGCCGCGCTGCGCCTGCGCCAGATCGGGCAGGGCAAAGAGAAAGCCGGCCGGGCTGTCATCGTGTTCGGCGATCAATACCAGCTCCGGCTCTACCAACGGGCGGAGCGGCTTATATAGGGCAAAAAATTCTGTTGCGGAAATCGGCAGATAGAGAAAATTTTCGTGAAAGCTCTGGAGCACAATCTGGTAGATGCGTTGCAGTTCGGCTTCAAAATGGGCCATCTCTACGTTGCGGACCCGGACGCCGTGCGCCGCAACCTGGTCGGCCAGCGCCACCGTACGCGGGTCTGCCGGCGCTAACTCGGCCAGGGCAGAAAAATAGTGCGCCAGCGGTGCGAACCCGCTTGCGGTAAAGTGAACCGGCCAATCGTCTGGGTTGTCCGGCTCCAGAAAAAAGGGGAGATGCTCCGGGCCCTCGATGGTGCGTTCGGTGAGTAGGCGATAGTGGCGAAAGGTGTTGCCATCCAACGGGCCGACGGCTAGCGTACAGTTGCGGGTTGCCAGCTCCCGGCAGGTATGCTCGAGCAACGCGACGCCTGCCGCGGTATCAGTTGCCGCATAGTGGCCGATCAGCCCCAATGTCCCTTGTTCATCTGTCATCCCCGCCGGGGGCGGGGGCGTGTTGCGCCACCAGAGTGAACAGCGGGCGACCGGGGTCTCGTTCGCGGCGAGAGCCAGCCAGTGGGCATCTGCATCCTCCATCGCCGGCGATTGCGGCGTGACCGGATAGGCGCCGGGAAAGGCGCAGAACTGCTCCAGCGCGGCGAGGGTGGTAGCCTGCACAAAATGGTACGCTGACACTGCCCGTTTATCTCTCTGTCTGTAAATCTTTTGCTCTCAAGCGACTCTATAACGCTACGTTTGCATTTTTTGCTAGAACACAGATTTTCACTGATTGAAGAACAGAATCCGTGTCTATCCGTGAAAATCTGTGTTCATCTGTGTTCTATACTCAAATCAGAATGAGAACCGGGGTTCTATTTTACACTCGCATTCCGGGAAAGGGCCAGCGAGCCTACTCGGCGGAGAAGCACTGTGGCCCTTTCCCGGAATGCGAAAGGTTGGCGAAAATCCGGAACGGCGGCCAGACCCAAAATGGATGCCAGCGCCGCGCTCAACGCTTGAATTACCCAGCGCTCGGTCAGGTTGCGGTATCCCTGAGGGCCGCTCTGGGAGAGGCTGAAGAGAATTGCTGCGACACCGACACACGAGAGAGCGATGGCGGCGTAGGCCAGGCTCTGCCAGGCCGGGCTTGCCATGATCAAAAATGGAATCATCAACAGGCCCCAGCCAAGCAAGACATAGCGCGCCAACAGCCGGCCCGCAGGATCTTCTGGTGCAGCGCGGCGATGGCGCGCCAGACCGATCATCGCCAGTTGTGCAGCAAAACTAAGCACGTAAGGAAAGTAAAAAAGCGAGCGGCGATCCAGCGCATTGGCCAGCAGCAACCAGAAGAGTCCCACCGCCCCCACGCTCAAGACCACCGGAACTGTGTAAGGGCGTGCGTGGCGCTCTACATCCTGCGGCGAGATCACGTTATAAGTCAAAAAGAGCACCAACGGTGGCACCATCCAACGCCACCCGCCCAGCGTCCAGCAGAGATAGCCATAAACGACTGTTGCCAACACGGCGCTATCGTTGAGCGTGGTGCGCTTGCGCCAGAAGGTGACAAAGAGGATCAGCGCCACAGTCAAAAAGAATTGCACAACCAGGTAGGAGAGCTCCACCTCCACAAAGACGCGCAGCGCCAGAAAACTGAGGATAGGAATGAGAAAGTTGTCCAGCCCCCACCAGGCGGTAGCGTCGAGCAGCATGGAGAGGATGCCCATCACCAGCGCGATCATGAGCGTCTCAGCGCGCCCTACGTCGGTGAAGAGCAGGAGCGGCACCAGCGTGCTCAGAAAGGCGGCTTGAAAAAAGGCGAGCGAACCTTCCAGCGTTTTGGCGCCGTCGTCCGTGGTGTAGCGGCGGACGCCGTAAAAGACGCCGATCAGCGCGGCGCTGGCGTCGGCAAAGGTCAAAATGAGTAGCGGAATACTGTAGAGCAACAGCTCGCCGTGCGCCAGCAGAAAGAGCAACCCCGCCCCCAGTGGAAAGCAGATCTCGCCAATGGTGTTGCGTACGACGCTGCCCGTCACGACGCCCAGGTTGTTGCGCAATGTTCGCACATATTTGACGGCAAACATGCCAAGCGAGCTGATCACCGTCAACAACACCACCGGCCACGCCTCGGCAAAAAGCCAGGGGAGCGCCAGGGCAATCAACCCCGACCCGACGTGCATCGCCTTCCGCACGAGTTCCGGGTGGGGCTGGTAGCGGCGTTGATAACGTGCCAGCAACGCCATCAAGCTGATGACACTGCCGATGACAAGAGCGATCTTGAGCCAGGTCACGGTTCTGCAACAACTTCCTCGACCACGAAGTCGCTGTAAAAGAAGGCTTTATCTTGCTGGAACAACTGTGCCGATAGCTGGTCGAGTGAACGGAGTCGGTGTGCCAGCGATTGTGGCCGGCGGCGAGGAGCTAGCATGTTCCAATAGACCAGTCGAGCGCCAGGGCGTCCACTTTGCACCAGCTGCTCCAACAACGCATGATAATGCGTCGGCGCCATATATTCAAAAATGTCGCTCAAGTTGAAGGCATCGATGGTATTCGGCCCGCACGTTTGCAGAAAATCCTCGAGCGACTGGCAACGCCACTCCAACCGGTAGAGATTGGCGCGGATTGCGGCAAAATTCTCCGGACGTAGCGCATAGGGCAACGCCGGCCCATGCCGGCCGAGCAAAATCCACTGGAGATAAGGGTTCTGCGCCGGGTCGAGCACGGTCAACGCATGGCGCGTGCGGGCGAGGATGCGGTCGGCCACATTGCCCTCGACATAGCAAAAAAAGGCTGGGTCGCGCCCAAACCAGCCCATGACACGCCGCGAGAAGAAAAGGCGAAAGGCGCTGCGCCAGCGCCAGTTGTCCCACTTGGTGTCGTAAAATGCAAGACGCTCGGCTGTTGTTCGCGGCATCAACAGCGCTTGCCGGTTCTCGCGCGTCTGCAACAGCGGCAAGATGCGCCGCCCAAAAAAGTGCAGGTAGCGCTCGAACTTGCCGACAGCGCCAAAACCGTGGGCGATAGCATCGGCTCGGCCATCCCAAAAGGTTTGGACCTCCGGCGAAAGGAGCGAGCGACAGCGCAGATACAGGGCAGCACGCCGCTTGCTAGGCTGGGCGCCAAGCAGCTCCAGCAGTTCGCCATGTTCCAGTATCCGGTAAGCCGCCACGCGCAATTCCAGACAGGCCAGTTGCGCCGGGCTGAGGTCCAACGCCACTACGCGCGCCGGCCCCCGGCTCACCAACGCCAGCGCATTGTCCCCCGCCGATGCGATCGACAGGCAGACATGGTGCGGCTGGATCGCCAGCGCCTCCAACAAAATATCGGCGTCCTCCCAACACTGGGCATAGCGGATGATAGAAAAATCCGCCCGGCTCCCGATCTCGCTGCTCAAGTTCACGCTACTCCATCCAGCCATTGACTCATTGCTAACGAGTCAATGGTCAATTGTTAAGTTTTTGCACAAGCCCGGTACGGCCATCCATTTCCACCACGTCGCCATCGGCCAGCCAGCGTGTTACACCAGTCAAACCCACAATGGCCGGCAGACCCAGTTCCCGCGCCACGATTGCGGCGTGCGAGAGCAGGCTGCCTCGCTCCACCAGCAGACCGGCCGCCGCCGGCATGATCATGATCCAGCTGGGGTCGGTGCGTTCCGCCACAAGGATATCGCCCGGGGCCAGTTGCGTGGCCAACGGGTCCGCCACGACCCGGGCGCGCCCCCGCACAACACCGGGACAACAGCCCAGACCCTGAAGCGTCTCGCCAGTAGGCGTCGCCAGGGTTGGCTCCGCCTCAGCCTGGAAATCGTGCCCCTGATGCACCATACCGTACGTGACAAAGCGTGAGGCCGGCGGCGAGCCTTCGGCAAAACGGGCAAACTCAGCCTTGCGGACAGCCGCCAGCGCTTTGAGCTCTGTAGAAGGGGTGGTGCCGTCCACAAAACCGAGAACTTCATCGAGTTGTAAATAGAAGATGTCGCGCGGCTGGTCGAGCCCATCGACGGCGTAAAAGCATCGCCCCAATTCGACAAAGATTTGGCGAGCGCGGCCAAAGACGCGCGTGCGCTCGAAGCGCAGATTCTCCCGGTCGCGCACACGGGCGCGGGCGTGGCCGAGCACCCACCACAGGAGCGCCCGGCGCAGTGGCTTGCCGGCCAGCGCGGTCTGGAGATGCGCCTCGGCCTGGCGACCGGCAGAGGTGGTCCTGGTTTCGTCGGGGTCAGACGGGTGCAGGGCTAGATGGCCGATCGACCGCAGCAGCGGCAGCGGGTCGTCGTTCAACGTCGGGCTTTCCAGCTTTAATTCGTTCTGGCAGCGGTCGCCAAAACGGTTGAGATAGGTGTAATACCGTTCGGCAAAGAGCGGATAGGCGGGCAACAGCGCCTCGATCTCCCCCCGCACACCGGTGCGGAGCCGTTCGGCCAACGCAGGTTCCTGGGCGGCCAGCGTTGCCAGTTCGCGCACCCGGTGCGCTGGCTCGGCGCTGATCATCCCCCCTTCGCCGACCAGCAGGTCGTTTTGCAGCGCGCCGGTGTGATCATTTGCCCATTGGGTCACCAGCCGGCGCAAGAGGCCATAGAAGATCATAGCAAAGAAGTCGTTGACCAGAGGGGCATCCCAGTGGCGCAGGAGTTCGCGCTCCAGTTGGCGGTAGTAGGCGACCAACTCATCGGCGCGCAACACAGTGAGATCAGGCGGCTGCTTACCCAATGCGCGCTCGAGCCGCCCGTAGAAACGCCGTATCCGGCGCGGCAACAAAAAATGGTTTGCCAGCAACCCAAAGCTTGTTCGGAGCAGCGCCAGCCGGTCGCCTACCCGTTGCCGCCAGGTGCTCTGCTCCAGGTCGCGCACGATGGTATCGGGCAGGCTCTCCTTGACGCCCATCATCTGTTCCATAAAGCGGCGGTTGGTGCGGAAGCCGGGCAGCAACGCCAGCACGAGGTACCAGTTGAGCAAATTGTAGTAGACCCGCCCGCGGATGAGGCCGATCATGGCGGCAAAGACGTGTTGATTGGCTGCAATCGTGGAGTCGGGAACCCCTAAGATGCGGCAGAACTCCTGATAGACGGCCTCGTAAGCCCGCCGTGCAAACGAGTAGGTGAGCGGTGTCGTCACGCCACCGTAACTTTCTACGATATTACTGTTGTCCCACAACGTGAAGACGCCGTCAGGGTCAGGCCGGTGCGCCAGTGCGGTGACCGGTCGCGCCTGCAAGAGATAGAGCCGGTCGCCAACACTGGCCCACTCGATATCTTGCGGGCGCTGGGCGGCGCGTTCCACCCGTCGCGCCAGCCCGGCGACCGCCTGCACCTGCGCATCGGTGAGGACTGGATCGTTATCCCGCACGAGGGAGCGTTCGCTGATTGCCTCATCGCGCGCTATCCGGTAGGTGTCAGCGCTGGCGACACCAGAGACTAGTGCGTCGCCCAGCCCGCGCACGGCGCTCACCACAGCCACGCCCCGGCGACCGCTGACCGGGTCGGCGCTAAAGGCCACCCCGGCTACCTCGGCCGGAACCATACGCTGGACGATCACCGCGGGCGGTTGGGGTGGGAGGGGCAGATTGTGTTTGCGGCGGTAGGCATAGACGCGCTCGCTAAACCCAGAGCGCCACACGTCAACGATGCGCGCTGCCACATCCGCCGGGGGGACGTTGAGAAAACTTTCCAGTTGGCCGGCAAAAGAGTGTTGGGCGCCATCCTCATCGCCGGCGGAGGAGCGGACGGCTACGGGCGTATTGTCGAGCCCCAGCGCGGCCAGGGCTGCACGCAGTTCCGTGCAGACGCTGGCTGCCGGCGACAAATCATCAAAAAGGGCCAGCGCCTTTTCGCTCGACGTGGCGCCGGCCAGGACAGCCCATTGCGCCGGCGCCAGGCTGGTCGATAACGCCGCCGGCAAGACGACAAACCACGCAGGCACCGGCAGACCGGCATCGCTCAGCCGGGCAAGGGCGCGTGCCTTGCCGCCCACAGGTTCGTCGCCAATCGATTCTGGCATTCGGATAAACTTCATCTGTGGTTCGCTCTCGAAAGAATACTTTGTTTCACTGTCGCGCGATCACCCCTGGCGGGCAAGCAGCGCGCTGGCGGCCAGAGTGACATAAGTTGCCAGAATTGCCACGGCAGCGTAGCGTTCGATCATGTTACCGTGGGCCTTGTCCTGACCGCCTCCAAACCGCCAGGCCGCGACCAGTGCGCCACACCAGACTAAGCTCAACAGGCCTAGATTCCACACATCCGCGATGTGGATCTGCCGCAACGCAAACCCCGCCACGAGAACAGCCACCGTCAGCGCCGCCAGCCAGCCAGCAACTGCTCGCTGTGGACCCCACAATGCGCTATACGTCTGGACCCCCGGCTCCTCGTCTGGGGCAGCACGGATCTTGCGGCCCAGTTCAAAGACCAGGCCGTTGGCAAAGCTCAGCCCCAGCAGCCAGCCCAGGCCAGCGGGTGGCGCTGCACCCGCGACGAGCCAATCACATGCCGTAACAAAGAAAACGATCAATGGGAGAATGACCATGTGCGACAGCAAGTAGACCAACGGGTGCGCCTTGAGCCACGCCGGTGCAAAGAATTCCACCCGCATCAACTCTATATAGCCCCACACCAATAAGAGAGGCCCCAGCAGTGAGGGCGCCAACAGCCAGGCTAGCAGCGCCTGAGCAGCGGCCACAGTCGCCGCTGCACCGGTCAGTTCGCGCAGTGTGACCAACCCGCGGGGCACCGGGCGGTACGGGCGATACGCCAGGTCCTCGGCATAATCTTTGAACTCATCTGCTACCCGCAACTGAAAAAAGAAGCCTAGCGCGCAGAAAAAAGCCACTGCTACCGGAATCAGCCAGCCTTTCGCTGCCACCGTCTCATCCACTTGCAGGCGCGCTGCCTGCGCATATGTCACGCTAGCAAGAGAAAGCGCCCCCACCAGGAGAGCCGTTGCAGCCAGGGGAAAACGTTCGCGCTGGTATTGATAGAGGCGCTGGAATCGACGCATCGTTACATTTTTGTTACACTATATTTACATTTACGCTATCGAAGGTACGCAGTTGGAGCTGCCATCCATAGGTGCATCGCACCTAAGCACCGCGTGACTTCTACCCTATCGGGTCAATAGAACACGCACTCGATCCGTCACAGGTACGGCTGAATTGCCAAACCTGGCGAGTGCAGGATTCGGTCTACTGAGTATAGAACGAAGATGGGCTTTTCCTCAACCGGACCACAGCCGGAAACGCGATTCGCTCACCGACGGAATGGGTGCGTACAGCTTTAGGAAGGTCGAAGCTTCCAGAAGATTGGGGAAATTTCACTCTTTCTGAAAATGAGCCAACTCGATTTCTCGCGAGGCTCCTAAAGGTCTCACTGTCAATCTGATCGATCCACTGTTGATAGAGAGGAGAGAAAGATGGAAATTGCGATCATTGGTACTGGGCGAATGGCGCGCCATTTGGGAATCGGTTGGGCACGCGCCGGGCACCAGATCATCTTTGGCTCTCGTGATCCGCAAAGCAAAGCAGCGTTGGTCCAAGAAGTGGGCGACGCCCGTGTGACAGAACCGGCAGCCGCCCTTGCTGCTGCGCCGGTTGTGGTCCTTGCCATTCCCTTTGTCGCGGTGGTGCCTTTTGTGCAAACCTTTGCGGAAACGCTCCGCAGCCGGCTGGTCATCGATATTACCAATCCTTTTGAACACCTGCCAGACAACCGTATCGCCGGTGCTGAACTGACGGCACAAGCCATCGGCCCTAGTGCGCGCGTCGTGGCCGCTTTCAAAGACAATTTCTGGCAGACGCTGCTCGAACCGGACGACCGCACCTTTCAGATCGTTCGTGATGTGCACTATGTGGGTGACAACGTTGATGACAAACAGATCGTAGCGTTGTTGATCGAGGCGCTTGGCTTCCGACCAGTGGACTGTGGGCCACTGCGCAACGCCCGTGTGCTTGACGGGATGGTCCCGCTGATGCTTGAACTGGACCGTCGCTATGCTGGCGGAAAGGGGAGATCGTCGTGGAAGTTCCTCGGCTGAACCGTTAACAATTGTCAATTGACAATTGTCAATTGACAATTGTTAATGAGCCTTAGCTCAGTGGTGGTCGCCGTCGTGTGCGTGACCGTGGGCAAGTTCGGCGGCCGTGGCGGGACGCAGATCGGCGATGCGCACCTGGAAATGCAGCGTCTCGCCCGCCAACGGGTGGTTGAGGTCGAGCACGATCTCGGTAGGGCTCACTTCGACCACTTGCGCCTGAAAGACCTGGCCGGATCGGCTGTCGCGCAAATCGAGCACTGCTCCTTCGGCCAGTTCCAGGTCAGGGGGGAACGCAGTGCGGGGCAGGCGTTGCACCTGGTTTTCATCGCGCTCGCCGTAGCCGTCAGCTGGCACTACAACCACCTTCTTTTCATCCCCCACCTTCATTCCGGTCAAAGCGCTTTCGAGACCTGAGATGATCTGCTGATGGCCGTGGAGATAGTTGAGTGGTGTATCTGCTTCCGAGCGATCGATCTCCTGGCCGTCGTCGAGCTGGAGCACGTAGTCAAGGCTCACGACCATATCGTCGGTCACAGTCAACGTGTCTTGGGTCATGGTTGCACATCCTTTCAGCGTTAAGCGCATCCTCTATTGTGCCAATGAAGAACGGGCCGCCTGCTCTTACCAAGTCTGGGCGGCCCGTTATTGCTGTCCGAATCCAAACTTCCTGTAGGTAGACAACGATAGCGTAGCGTACTTAGGACTTTTCGTCAAAACATTTCTTTGGTGATTGGCTAGCGTATAGAGCGCAATGGATGGATGGCCAGCGGGACACAGCCGAGTGGAACTAGCAATACGCTGGTGCAGAATCACCCTACATTTTTGACAAATAGACGACCAACCGCTATATTGGGGTATAGAAAGCATGTTTGCAAGGGCGAATAGCTCAGTTGGTCAGAGCACCTCGTTTACACCGAGGGGGTCAGGGGTTCGAGTCCCTTTTCGCCCACCTACACAGTAGCGCACCACCTATCTTAAGCCGTCTGGTTACACCAACCAGACGGCTTTTTTGTTGCCCCAAAACCAGACAAGAGCACATAGCTTATGAAGCTATCCGATGCTATAGCGGGTTACTGGTTGGACAAACGGCAGCGATTCAGCCCTCGCACGGTAGAGAGTTACGGGCGCATCTTTGTGTACTTAGTGGACTTCGTAGACGACAAAGACATAGAGCAGGTTACAGCGGATGACGTGCGCCGGTTCCTCGCCCATCTTGCGGACACCCGCAACCTAAGCAGACGCAGCCAGCATGACGCTTGGGTTCCACTGTCTAGCCTAAAGAGAGCTAGGGATACCACACATTATCCGGGGCCATGTCGCCGCGCCGTCGTACACGTCACCGCCCATTGACCCGCTGTCGCCTGGGGAAGTGAGGGCCATACTGGACGTAGCCAGCGATGGCGAGCGCCCTACTGCTACACGAGACCGGGCCATTATCTTGACGCTACTCGACAGCGGACTAAGGGCCAGCGAGCTTTGCAATCTGGATACAAGCGACTACGACCAGGGCCGGGGCCGGTTACACGTTCGGGCCGGCAAGCTTCCTGGGTGACCGCGCACGCAAGGCTATCTGGCGCTACCTCGCCCAGCGACCAGGGAAGGGCCCAGAGGGCACCCTGCCACTGTTCACCGTGCAGGGCGGAGGGCGCTTCACCCGGCGCAACCTGCACCAGCTACTGCAACGCCTGGGCGATAGGGCAGGGGTGGCAGGGGTACACCCGCACAGGTTCCGCCATACGTTCGCCATCAACTTCTTACGCAATGGCGGGAATATCTTTGAACTGAAAGCCATCTTGGGGCACGAGTCCTTGCACACCGTCCAGAACTATCTACGCCTGGCGGAAGCGGACATCGAGACAGCAGGGCGAACAAGAAGCCCTGCGGATAGGTGGAAGTTATGAGGGAGTAACGACAGCGCACACAGGGTCTAAGCTGTGTGCGCTGTCTAACCAAACGTCGTCAACCGGAGTAACGACGCCTGGCTAGTGGGCATTCTACCACAGGTCAGACAAGAAACGGTTGGCGACATATCGTCAACCGTTTCTTTTTGTTCATACCGGAGGTGAATATGCCACGAGAACGCAGTAGTACACAGGGGCCACCGTCGCCACTGGAGACCAGTCTAGAGGCGATGCTAGGGCAGTTGTTGACCTTTGAGAGGATTGCACGAGAGCAAGCACGACAGTTGAAGGAGGCCGGAGTTACCTTCGATGGCAGCGACCCACGAACCGAACTGATTGCAGCCGAGACCGCGGCGGGCTGCTGGCATCGCTGCGTTACCCTGCTGGCCGATGTGCTGAGACAGCGAAAGGGGCGCCGGCGATGATGCAGCGAGACAACCGGGGCCGGTTCACACCGGGCAACACGGTAAGTTATCAGGGCTGGGCCGGGCTGGTGCGCAAGCGGTTCAACGGCAGCGAGGCGACAGCGAAAGCCTACGTTGCCCAGCTCGGGCGCTATGCCTACGCATCGATGTTTGACCGTTCCGCACGGACGCCCCTAATGCAATGGCGCTTTGAGAACTTCTTTGCGCACCCTGGCACGCCAGAACAGTTTGCAGCGCAGTTTGATTTTACGCT
>QEUW01000091.1 GCA_003577005.1 Chloroflexota bacterium
GCGCGCGAACAGGTGGCCCAATTGCTCGAGGCCGGCAAGAATGCCAGCAACGCTTCGGTCGTAGCCATCAAAAATGACACCGGCGAGATCCTGGCTATGGTCGGCTCGCTCGATTATAACAACGAGGAGATCGATGGCCAGGTCAATGTGGCGCTGGCCGAACGCCAGCCTGGTTCGAGCTTCAAGCCCTATGTCTACCTGACGGCGCTGACCGAAGGGCTCAACCCGGCCACCATGATCCTCGATGTGCCGTCAGCCTTTCCGCAGGGCGATGGCACCTTCTACCGGCCTGAGAACTATGACCGCCAGTATCATGGACCGGTCTCGCTGCGCAATGCGCTGGCGCGATCGTACAACATCCCTGCCATCAAGGTGATGGACCAGGTGGGCGTGGCCGACGCGCTGCGCATGGCGCACCGGATGGGCATCAACGGGCTCAACCGCGGGCTGGAATACTATGGTCTCAGCCTGGTCTTGGGCGGGGGCGAGGTCCGCTTGCTCGACCATACCTATGCCTTTAGTATCTTTGCCAACCAGGGTGTCATGATCGGCGAGCCGGTGTTGCCCGATGAACGGCGTTCCGGTTATCGCAACCTCAACCCGGTCGCCATTCTCCAGGTGCGCGACCGCGATGGGAACATCCTGAAAAAGTACGAAGCGCCGGCGAGCGAACGCATCATCAGCGCCGAGATCGCCTATATCATGTCCGACATCATGAGCGATGATGTGGCGCGCGCACCGGCTTTTGGCGCCAACACCAGGTTGACCCTACCCGGTCGCAAGGTGGCAGCCAAGACCGGCACCACCAATGGTTTCAAGGACAACTGGACGGTCGGCTATACGCCTCAGTTGACGGTTGGGGTCTGGGTCGGCAACACCGATAACGAATCGATGGTCAATGTCACCGGTCTGGATGGCGCCGCGCCCATCTGGAACACGGTAATGGCCCGCTATCACGAAGGGCTGCCGGCTACCTGGTACAACCAGCCCGCGGCGATCACGACACGCGCTGTCTGTGTGCCCAGCGGTCTTTTGCCCACTGAACACTGCCAGAGCCAACGTAGCGAAATCTTTCTTCCTGGCACGGAACCTACGCTGCCAGACAACATCTGGCAACCTTTCGAGATCGATAGCGCCACCGGCCAGTTGGCGTCGCCCAGCACACCGCCTGAGAACCGCCAGACGCGCGTCTACCAGATCCTGCCGCAAGAGGCCGCCGACTGGGTACGTGAAAATGGGATCGAGCAACCGCCTACCACGGTCTCGGCAGCGCCGCCCGAGAGTTTTGACCCCGATGTGGCAATCATCCGCCCTGGGGTAAACGACTATATCACCGGGGCGTACGAGGTGATTGGCAATGCGCGCGGCGGCCCCTTCCGCCTGGAGTTTGGCCGCGGCCTCGACCCGCAGGAGTGGGCCGCCATTGGCGAGGAACGGGGCGACGAGGTGGCTAACGCCGTCCTCCAGACCTTTGACACGACAGCGCTCGAAGAGGGTATCTATACGCTGCGGCTGACCGTCAACCGTGGGGACGGCCCGCGCGAGGTGCGTTTCCCGGTCACTGTTGACCATACGCCGCCAACGGTTGTCCTCTCTGAACCAAAACCCGACCAGCTCTACGTGATGGAAGAGCACGAGCAGATCAACGTCAATGCCCTGGTACAGGACACGTGGGCCGTGGATCGGGTCGTCTTCTCCATCGACAACCGCGACTTTATCACCAGCACGGTGCCGCCTTACAACGCCCGCTGGACGATCACCATGCGCGACATCGAGCAGATCGAACAGGCTGCGACGCAGAACTGGCTTGGTTTTGAAAGCGACGACCCCGATGTCCAACCGGGAAGGATGTTGCCCTACGGCGATGGGTTCCAGGCCATCCGCACCAGCGGCGGTGTCTATTTCGAGAGCCATCTCTTCCGGGTGCGCGCCTATGACAAGGCCGGTAATGTCACCCAGAGCCAGGAAGTGCGCGTCTATGTGCGCCATCGGAAACCGAGGTAATGGTTAATAATTGACGGTTAATGCTCAATAGTTGATGATTCCGCTTTGATGTCGGCAGCGCTCTCATTTACCATTGAGCATTGAGTATTAATCCTTGGGAATTGCTCATGATCTTCAAGCCCGCTCCAGAACGCACCCGCTGGGAAGGATTGGTGGCGGCGGTCTGGCTCTTTCTCATCGATAGTCTGATCCTGGCCTGGACGATGGCGCGGCCCACCGACTGGCTCAAGTTTGTTTTGGTGGTGCTGGCGGTAGTGGCTGTGCCGGTCTGGTGCTATGTCCTCTATCGCACGTGGGCTGCGTTTACACTGGAGTACTGGGTGGATCGCAACAGTGTCACCCTGTGCTGGGCGCATGTGCGCCAGGTGGTGCCCATCAGCTCCATTCAGCGGATCATAGATGGGGGTGTGATTGAAAGTAGCCACCCGCGCTGGTATCATTGGCCATTGCCGTGGGTGCGTTCGGCCCAGGCCGAGGGTTTACCCAATATCTTGCTCTGCGCCACCCGCCCGCTGAACGAGTGCCTGCTGCTTGATACGGGCAACACGGTCTTCGCCGTGTCGCCCCAGTGGCGCGCCCGGTTTATCGACCAACTACAAGAGAGCTACCGCATGGGGGCCGCGCTTGTCGTGAAGGCCACCGAACCGCCACCTCTGCGAACCCGGCGGTGGTTGCACAAACATGCAGTAGGGCTGGCACTCTTGAGTATTGGATTGGTGGGCGTCCTGGCGCTCTTTGGCCGGTTGATGATCGAATTCCCCGCGCTTCCCAGTCTGCTGCCTTTCCGTTATGACAGCCAGGGGTTGCCCGATGTCGTGCGCGATAAAAACGCCCTGTTTATCATCCCCGCCATCGGCCTGCTCACCTGGTTGACCAACGGGTTGTGGGGCGTGTGGATGGCTATGCGCAAACAACCGACAGGCGCCTATATGCTCTGGGGGGGCGCCATCGTGGTACAGATCTTTTCTCTGCTGGCGTTGAATAGCTTGCTGCCGTAAGGTCATCGAATGGGGTATTTGCGCCAGGTGCGTTATAATAACGCCATTCAGCCAACAGAGAGTTCAAACGAGGAGAAAGACGCACGTGGGTGACTCCGACCGGTCGCCATTTCTGAGCATCATCATTCCGGCCTACAACGAAGCGCTGCGCCTACCGCCGACCTTGCACAAGATCGCCAACTTTCTGCGCCAACAGCCCTACCGATCAGAGTTGATCATCGTGGAAAATGGTTCGACCGATGACACATCGGCCGTGGTCGAACGTTTCTGCCAGGAGTCTGTGCGTGACGATGACCCCTTTTCTATCCAGTTGCTGCATACTCCGCAAGGTAAAGGGATCGCAGTCAAACAGGGCATGCTCAACTCCCGTGGCGACTACTGCATCATGTCCGATGCCGACCTCGCCGTGCCGATCGAGGAAGTGGTCAAATTTTTGCCTCCGGCCTTGCCGGCGCGCTCGTTCGACGTAGCGATTGCCAGCCGCGAGGGGCCGGGGGCGGTGCGCTATGGCGAACCATGGATCCGCCACCTGATGGGCCGCGTCTTCAATTTTCTGGTGCGCACGCTGGCAGTGCCCGGTGTGCAGGACACACAGTGCGGCTTCAAGTGTTTTACGCGCGAGGCCATGCTCCTGGTCTTTCCGCTGCAACGGATCGACGGGTGGGGGTTTGATGTAGAGATCCTCCACATTGCCACCCGCCATAACCTGCGCCTGGTGGAGGTGCCGGTACATTGGTACTATGGGCAGAACAGCCGCATCCGCCCCATCCAGAACACGATCAGCATGGTGTCGGAACTGCTACGCATCCGTCTGAATGGTCGCCGTGGCTATTACGAGCAGCCTTCCCCGGCACCGGTGGCCGATAATCTACCGGCGATGTAAATGCAGAATGCGGGGTCCAAGGGCGCCCCGAAGTGTGGAATGTAACACAATACATCAGGCTTCCAGAGACTCTGGAAGCCTGATGTATTGTGTAGAGGAGGAGATGAACCCATAGAGCCGGTGGCTTGCACCGGCTCTACGCTGGTTAGCGATTATTATGTACTGGGCTCTTGGCCAGCGGGCGGCCAGCAACCGGTCGGCGGCGGCGCAGGTCGTTGACGACTGAATAAACCAGCGCCAGGGCAGCCAGGCCAGCGACGATCCAGGCGATCACGCCGGTGACCGATAGGGGGCCGGTCTGCGCATCGACCAGGCTGTCGGCCACCTCAGCCGGGGCTGCCGGGGCTGTCCCTAACGGCTGCGGTGTGCGGCTCAGGTTGGTGACGGCATAGACAGCGCCCGTTTCGCCACCCAGCGGGAGCAGACTGGCCACTGCGACCTGACGGTCGGTGTGGAGCGTGACCCAATTCTCAGCCCCATTGGTGCTCATGGCGACGCCTACCGGGCTCTGGTGTACTTCACCCGTCCCATAAAGATAGCTGGTCGCCACATAGAGTACGTTGGGTTGTTGCGGGTCCACTGCGAGCGCATCGACCTGGAGGCGCGAGCCAGGCACCAGACCTAACCCCTCGTTCGCCATCACCCAGGTTGAACCGTCCGTGCTCTTGACCAAACCGCGGTCCGTCGTTCCTACATAGACGGTGGCGGGCGAACCGCCAGCAATGGTCAAAGCGGTGGGAGCGCTGCCCAAGTTCTCCACGACACTCCAGTTCATACCGTAGCTCTCGGCCCGATAGAGTTCGTTACGGGTGCGGGCAAAGACCATGCCTTGGCCGCTGCTGTCGGCGGCTACCTCGACCACCGGCTCATCCAAGCGCAGATGGCCGCTTAGAATGATGCTCGAACCCACATCGCGCAGCCGGAAGAGGCCAGCGGTGTCGGTCCCGACATAGACCAGGCGCTGGTCGCCATCTACAGCAATATCCGTGACCCCGCCAATGTACTCATCCGAGAGGGGGACGCGCAACCAGTTCTGGCCACCATCGTTCGAGCGATAGAGGGTCAGGGTATTGGCCGCGCCCACATAGATGGTCTCCGGTCGCCGCGGGTCGACGGCGACGGCGCCGGCGATGATCTCATCGGGTGTGGCGACTGCAACCCATCCTTGTGGGCCGCCGGCAAAGAGAACGCCACCGTCGATCGCATAGGTCTTATCGGCAACGGCAGCGGCATAGTCGCGCACATTTTCCAGGCTTGGCTTGGCTACCACGGTCAACTCAGCGTTGCGTGCGCTCACGACACCGGCCAGGAGCGCAATGGTGAGTACGGTAGCGGCCACAATCATTAAGATGCGATTCATACGTGCGTTCATGATACTCTCCGACTTCTTATTACTTACTCTTTTATTGCGACGGTTTCGGCTCTTGCTTTGTTCCACCGCTTTGTCTGCCATCTGGATCTACACACTTCATTCTTACATTTCATAGTTTACTGATCGTTGAATGGTTGTGTTGGATCTTTCTGACATCGGAGTCGGACCGAAAGCTGACGCTCAATACGGACCATGCCTAAAATTACCGCCGGTCTGCCGGCACAATTGCAGGATACCCACTGCCGTGATAAGCTCCATATACAAACTATGAATCGTTGTTGTTTGCATCATTCGATTACAAGTTAAACCAGCTATGGACTCATCTGCAACACTTTCCCCCAGGGTTTCACCAGTGCCGCTTGCAGGTATCTCGCCACTCTGGTATGCGACGTTGCTGCTACTCTGTGCGGGTGTTTTGGTCTTTGCGACGCTGCAACCGGTTCAAGTGTTGCCGCGCATTGCGATCAGCCCCGGCTTTGTACTGGTAGATCAAACAGGGGAGAAGTTCACCAGTGAAGAGTTGCGCGGCAGCCTCGTGCTGTACAACTTTACCTATACAGCCTGCGCACTGCCCTGCCCCCAGACGAGCGAACAGATGCGTGCGGTGCAGGAGCGCCTGCAGGATATTGATACGCGCGGGCTGCCGGTGCGCCTGGTAACCATCTCGTTTGACCCGGCCCGCGATACGCCGGCCACGCTCCACGAATATGGCGAGCGCTGGGGCGCCGACCCGCGCCAGTGGCGGATTGCCACCGGCGAGCCGGGACACCTGAAAAATGTCATCGGGGGTGGCTTTGGCGTCTTTTATGATAGGGCAGCCAGCGCCGCAAATGCATTTGTCTTTGACCCTACCTTTGTGCTGGTCGATGGCGCCGGGATCGTACGGGCAAAGTATCAAACGGCAACGCTCGACCTGGCAACCGTCGAACGCGACCTGTCGCTCATCGCCACCGAAGCAGTGCAAAGCGAAGGTCCTTTGCGGCTGGCATATGAGGCTGCACATCTCTTTATGTGTTACCCGCGTTAGCCATAGAAGGCTATGCGAAGGGGAATAGGCCCTCTGAGATGAAACAGATAAGCGAGCGAGTACAGATGATCCCTGCGCTCCCTGGCCGCCGTCAACTCTATATAGGCATTGCGCTGCTCCTAATGGTGGCGCTCGGCGTGGTGGCAGTACGCCGGTGGCAACCCTATCGCTATCATGGCATCGAGCTGCAACCCTCACAACCGGTGCAAGATTTTACACTGGAAACATCGACCGGCCTGGCGATGTCGTTGAGCGACTTTCGCAGCCGTTTTGTTTTGCTTTTCGCCGGTTATACGCACTGTCCTGATGTCTGTCCTCTTACGCTGGTCGACCTGGCCGAAACCGTGCGCCTGCTCGGCGACCAGGCCGGTCAGGTGCAGGTGCTCTTTATCACCGTCGACCCAGAGCGAGATACGCCGCAGCAACTGGCTACCTATCTGCGCTACTTCGACTCTACTTTTATTGGGATGACCGGGACGCCTGCCGCTATCGACGCAGCGGTGACGCAATTTGGTATCTTTCACAGCGCCAGTCAGGGTGACAGCGGTCTGGTTGATCATACCAACAGCGTCGTCTTGCTGGACCGGCAGGGGCGCGTACGCCTGCTCTTCCCACCGGGAACAGGCGCAGCGCAGATGGCGGACGATCTGCGCCATCTCATGCGTCCGCCCGGGTGGTGGGCTATCGCACTGGCAGATAGGTAGCCTCCGTACAATGAACTTAAGGGGGGCCTGGTAAAATTGTCAGCATAAACACAGAACGCCTGGCAGACCGATAGATTCGTGACGTACTGTTCTTCATGGCAATCGATCCGCAGATGCGCGGGGGCAAAATCCGCGCAATACACGGATGAAAATCCTGTAAATCCTAGGAAGCCAGCTTTGTTTTCTTGATCATACGCAGGTGGAGCGTTTACGTATGTTTGCTGTTTGGACCCGGCGGCCACTCGTATGGGGCCGTTGTTTTATGTTACTGCTGATTGTGCTGGCCCTTTTGGCCGGTTGCGCCGGGCGTTCAACAAGCGCCCAACCGGGCGATCTCCGTATCACGCTGGTTCCGGCTCCTGAAGGCGTGAGCGGGAGCTATCTGACTGTCCTTGTAGCTGATGCGGCGGGTACACCTGTCACCGACGCCGCTGTACGGCTGGAAGGAAACATGAATCATGCTGGTATGGCCCCTGTCTTGACCGAACGTGTGCGTGATGAGGATGACGGGCAGGTCGATGGCTCCTACCGGGTTCCCTTTGGCTTTACCATGTTGGGCGATTGGATCATCACGGTGACGGTGGAGCGCTCAGAGGGGACGACGGAGCAACATATCGATGTCGGTGTCACCGAAGGGGCCGTTGAGGTAAAGCAACGATGAGCCTGCGCCGTCTCCTATGGGTCGCTCTCTGCACCATCAGCCTGGGTTGGGCGCTGCTTACCAGCCCGCGCGCCCAGGCGCACGGCGGCGTTGTCATCGCCACCGGCGTCGCGGACCACTATGAGTGGCTGATCCAGGTTTACCCCTACCCGGCCCAGCCCGGGGTGGGTGTCATCACGATCTTTATCTTTGATGTTCAGCTGGGCAAACCGGCGATGGATTTTACCGGCCAACTCTACCTGGTAGCGCCGGGCGATCCCGAAGCATGTTGCCAGCCAGGTGTCCACCGGGGATCCTATGCGCTGTACACCGATCCCGTCGTCTACCCAGGTGATTACACGACGTACGTGCCGCTCGATACGACCGGCGAGTGGCAACTCCACTTTCAAATGCAGTTACCCCCTGCCAAATATGAGATGGTCGCGCAGCTGCCGGTCGAGGAGGTAGAGGGGAGCGCCCCCATCGATGTGGCTGCCATCGCCACGCAGGCCGCGCTCATGAGCCAGGTGGCGTTGGGGATGCAACAGGCGAGCGTGGGCCAGTCGCCCCTGGCCACCCCTGAAGCCGGTGTGGCCAGTCCGTTGACTGTAGCGCCAGCGTCGCCGCTGGCCGCACCGGATGCCCTAGCTGCTGCGCCTCTTGCGGCCGGAGCGACGACGGCTACGACTTCGGTAGTGGTTGGGACGCAGCGCTTCAATCCCTGGGTATGGGGAGGAATGGCTGTGCTCGTGGTGGGCGGTGCAGCCGTCAGCATCGTGCGTCTACGTAGGGAGGAATAAGGGCGTGATTGGACAAGTCGAGCGGCGGCGTCAGCCATTTGATCTGCTACAGGTCCCCCTCATCGGCGACTTTTTGCGTTGGAAGCACGGCCGCACCGCCATGCAGTTTGTGCTCTTTGGGTTAGCCGCGGCCATCATCATCGATGGGCTTTTAGGCAGCCCGTTGGCGGCGAAAAATGTGGCAACGGTGAGTGCGTGGGTGCATTACCGGGGGCTGGTGGTGCTGGCGCTGCTGGTGGCAGGCAACCTCTTTTGCGCGGCCTGCCCCTTTATGCTGCCGCGCAAGTTTGCCAAGTGGTTGGGGCGACCGGGTCGGCGCTGGCCCAAGCCGTTGCGCAACAAATGGCTGGCATTGGCCGGCTTTGTCGGCATCGTCTACACTTATGAACTGTTTGACCTCTGGGCCAGCCCCTGGTGGACGGCCTGGCTGGCTATTGCCTACTTTGCTACCGCCTTTGTCCTCGAAGCCTTTTTTACGCGTGACAGCTTTTGTCTCTATGTCTGCCCGCTGGGCACCTTCAACTTTCTCTATAGCACGGCCAGCCCGCTGCAGATCAGCGCTAAGGATCAGCACACCTGTCGCGATTGCAAGGGCCACGAGTGTATCAACGGCGCCCCAAACCAGCCTGGTTGCCAGTTGGAACTCTTTGTCCCCACCATCAAGAGCAACCTGGACTGCACCCTCTGTCTGGACTGTGTCAAGGCGTGCCCGTATGATAATGTAGCATTGACCGTACGCCCGCCGGGTGACGAACTCTTCCGCCAGAGCTGGCCCAACCGCCTGGATCTGGCATTGCTGGCGCTGTTGGCTGCGTTTGTGGGCTTGGCCAACGCCTTTGCTATGACGCCGCCGGTCTATGATCTAGAGCGACAACTGGCTGATTGGCTCAACACCCGCAGCGAAGCACTGGTATTGGGGATCGTCTATTTTGGCTCGGCGGTGATCATTCCGCTGGCGCTGGCCTATGGCGCCGCCTGGCTCAGCCAACGTTGGGGCAGCGCTCACACCTCGCTCAACCGGCTGGTGATGCGTTATGGCTATAGCTTTGTGCCGTTGGGCTTTGCCATCTGGACCGCCCACTTTCTCTTTCACTTCCTCACCGGCGCCATGACGATCGTGCCCGCCTTTCAGACCTTCTTTGCCGATACGCTCGGCGTGCCGCTGCTGGGTGAGCCGGATTGGTCGCTGGCGCTCTGGTTTATCCCATCGGTGACGACGATCCAGACGATGCAGCTCTTGATCCTGGGGGTTGGTGCGCTGGCGGGGGTGCATCTAGCGGTCAACGCAGCGCACCGGGCCAATGGCCGGAAGCGCACCTTCTGGATCGAAGCGGCGCCCTGGCTGCTCCTGCTCTTTCTCCTGGCCGCGGCCAGCGCCAATACCTTTGTCCTCCCCATGGAGATGCGAGGGAGCGCGATTGGGGGGTAGGAGGTTAGATTCCACCTACGAGCCTACACAATCTCGAGCCCGTGCGCCTTGAGCAGGTTGGTCTGGGCCAGGATTTCAAGGGTTGGACCGGAGGCTGCGATCTCGCCGGCTTCCATGATGATGGTGCGCTCGAACAACTCTTGCACCATACGGATGTCGTGGGTAGAGACGAGCATGGTCATGTCCAGCCGGCGCAAGAGGTGGATGAGCGAGCGCCGGGCGCGCGGGTCGAGGCCAGCGGTCGGTTCGTCCAGCACCAGGATTTCGGGGTCCATCGAAAGCACAGTGGCGACAGAGATGCGTTTCTTTTCGCCGATGCTGAGGTGGTGCGACGAGCGGTGGATATACTCCGCCATGCCCACCGCCTCGAGCGCCGCCTCCACTCTGGCGCGCACAGCGCTTTCCGCCAGCCCCATGTGGAGCGGACCAAAGGCAACATCATCAAAGACCGTGGGCGAAAAAAGTTGGTCATCCGGGTTTTGGAAGACCAACCCCACCGCGGCGCGTACACGGCCCAGATTAGCATCCGTCACCTCAAGCCCTGCTACCCGCACACTGCCCTTCCCTCGCAAGATGCCGCATAGATGCAGCAGCAAGGTGGACTTGCCCGCGCCATTCGGGCCCACCAGGGCCACCTTTTCGCCAGGGGCCACCCGCAGCGAGATGTTGCGCAGCGCCTGTCGCCCGTCGGGGTAAGAGAAGCAAAGCCCCTCGATTTCGATCGTGTGGTGCATGGTCAGTAATAGGATCCCACCAAAATAGTGGCCAACAGCACAAGCGCACCGGCCAACACCATGACGTCCGAGCGCTGTAGATGAGGCGGCGCCAGCAACTGCATCTCGCCCCGGTAGCCGCGCGCCAACATGGCGCTATAGATGCGCTCGCTGCGCTCAAGCGAACGGATCATGAGGCTGCCGGCCATCCGCCCCGCCACCTTGCCCCGCCACCAGAGCGTACCGCCGCTGCGTCTGCCTGGTGCAGTTGCACTGCGCGCCGACCGGGCGCGTAACATCCGCAAGACCTCATCGGCCAGGACAAAGAGATAGCGATACATAAAGCCGACAATGGCGATCAATGGCTGTGGCACACGCAGCGCCCGCAGCCCCCAGAGCAGATCGGGAAACGAAGTGACGGTCACCAGGATGATCGCCATCTGTACCGAAATCCACGATTTGACCAGGATGCTGGCAAAGCGCAGCGTCCCTTCGACGCTGAGAGTCAATCCACCCCAGATTGGCAACCTCAGCAACGGTTCGCCCGGAATGGTGAAGGGCAGCGTCACCGCCGCCAGCGCAAAGGGGAACGCCACGGCGGAGCGGCGCAACAGATAGCCGGGTTCGATCCGGGCCAGCAACACGGTCGCCATGACCACAGCCCATAGGGCGGCATAGGCTCCAAATGCTGCAAACGGCGTAAGGCTAACCGTCAGGATAAAGAGCACGGCCAACAGCACCTTGACGCGCGGGTCCAGCCGGTGGATGGGCGAGTCTCCGGCGCGGTGCTGGTCGGCGAGATCAAAGTACATGGCTTAGGATACCGTCCTGGCGCTGCGCAATAGACGCCCGACCCAGACCGCAATGCCAAAGACGATGAGTGTCCCCAGCACGACGGCCAGAATACCAGAGAGCATCTCATTGCCCACAAAAGGAATCGTGTAATCAGGCAAGATGCTGTAGAAGGGGTCAAGCGTCCGGTCGATAAAGCCAACGTCTTCTGCCGCACGCTCCAGCCCATCCGGCTCCGGCGAGGCGGCAAAGGAAAAGACTGCGACTACCAGCGCAATAAGCAGCCCCACCGTCACCCATGCCGACGAACGTTGGCCGGCGGCGCTTTCACCGCCCGCCAGCAGATCAGGCCGCGTCGCCGCGATCAGCGTCAGCGCACCGACGGTGATCAGCCCTTCGCCGATGCCGATGAGGGCGTGGACACCGGCCATGGCCGGCAGGGCGAGCGCCAGCGGCGAGGTCCCCGAAACCGCCAGTTGGAGCGCAGTGGCAATCGCACTCACTTCCACTGACAGCCACCCCCCCACAAAACCAGCGATAACCATCGCCAAGCGTGAATCGCCAAAAAGTCTGCGGCCAAGCCTATAGACCCAATATCCAGTGAAGGCTGTCAGAACGCCCATGTTGATGATATTCCACCCCATGACCAGCAGCCCGCCGTCCTGAAAGAGCAGCGCCTGCAAGCCGACCACCGCCGTCATCACCAATACAGCGGCCCAAGGCCCCAGCACAATCGCAGCGAGCGCCCCTCCCAGTAGGTGACCACTGGTGCCACCTGCCACCGGGAAATTGATAGCCTGGGCCGCAAAGATAAAGGCCGCCATCACTCCCAACAGCGGCACCTGGCGATCACCCAACTGGTCACGCGTCTGGCGCAGCGCATAGCTAACGACCAGAACGGCCAGCAGCCAGCCGGCCAATGCCACGGGGGTACTCAGAAAACCATCGGGGATGTGGAGCGCTGCCGGAGCTGGCAGCGCCGAAAGAAACGGATGAGCAGGCATGGACCCCCCTATTCAACAAAACGGAACTCAGAATCGATCACAGAGAGACGTTACAGTGCAACATCTCTAGGGCTTTAGTTGTTGGCGGCAATTCAAATATCCGGGTGCGCTGTGTGGTCATGGCGCCCGCTCGGCGCTCTCCAGCCGATCACGGCATTGATGGCAGATGCCAAATAGGGTGAGATGACGAGTCTTTACGGAAAATTGATGGTGGCGTGCAATATCAGCGAAGAGCACAGCCACCGCCTCGTGGCTGATTTGCTCTTCGCCGCCGCAGACCCGGCAAACAAGATGGTGGTGCGGTTCCGCCCCGGCCAGTTCATAGCCTGTGCGCCCATCTTCTAACACGACCGTGTTCAAGATGCCCTGTTCGCTGAGAAAGCTCAGTGTCCGGTAGACGGTCGCCCGGTTAAGGGCCGGTGTGATCGCCTGCACCGTCTCATAGACTGCGTCCGGCGTAACGTGGCCACCTAGCTGACACACCGCATCCAGGATCAGCTGGCGCTGGGGCGTCATGCGGTAGCCTCCCTTGTGTAATTGCGCCGCAATGGCGGCTATGTCGTGGCTCATGAGCAATTCTTAGTACAAATTATCGCAATAGCAAGTATACGCTATAACGACAATAATACAAAAAGCAACCTTCGATAACTCTCAGGTAAACGATGGGTGCATCTCCGTAAGCCTCTTTGCCATGAGGCGCGCCGTGTTATGGTTTAGCTCGCACTCTGCGGATAGTTTGCAACTTTCAACCAGATTCGAGAGACACCCCAGTATTGGAAAATTTGACAAAAACGATGAATCTCGGTAAGATAACGTCTGTTATAAATGGCCCGTTCGTCTAGAGGCCTAGGACACGGCCCTCTCAAGGCCGCGACAGGGGTTCGAATCCCCTACGGGCTACCACTCCTGCGACGCCAGATGGGTAAAACCATCTGGCGTTGTGTTATTTTGTACCCCAAGTGCAACAAGGCCCCTCGCCATGTCTTGACGAGGGGCCTTGTCTTGTTTGTTGTTCCAACCGGCAACGCATCCCCGCCATCAGATCCTCCGGCGCCCTAACCAGCATGCATGCAAAGGTCATCCGCCGCGCTTTCGACGCGCTTTGGACGCCATTTCGACGCCGTTTCGACGCCGCACGCTGTTATTGTGTTGTGCTGTTGTAGGTCAGCAAAAGAATGGGAGACCAAATATGAAAATCAGGGATAAAGGCAAATTTCTTCAGCATACGATCAGCCTGCTCTTTCTGGTTCTATTAGGTGCCTGGGGTGTGATCAGCATGGTACAACAGGGTGGACGGGCACTAGGTGCGCCCGTCCAGCGCTCAGCCCCCGCCGCGGCGTTGCAGGCTACGAGCGAAGGGGTGACAGTTCCACCCTTTCTCACCTACCAGGGCCTGTTGCGCGACCCAGAAGGCAACCTCCAGAACGGACTGCACAAGATCACCTTTCGCATCTATGACCGGCTCTCGGCGCCGCTCAACGACGCCGTCTGGGTCGAGGAACACGCCCAGGTGATGGTGCGCAACGGCTTTTTCAGCGTCCTATTGGGGCAGAGCGAACCCGTGTCCCCTGCGCTCTTTGCCGGCCCCGACACCTTTATCGGTGTGACGGTTGACCCCTTCGCCGAGAGCGTACCCCGCCAACGCTTTGCCAGTATGCCCTATGCCATGTATGCCGACTACGCCTCGGCCCTCAAAGCACCCGATGGCAAGCCGGGCAGCGCGGTCTATGTCGATGCCGCCGGTGCGGTGGGTGTGGGGACGACCGGCCCGCAAGCGCAGTTGCATATCAGCGGCACGGCGGGCATCTCCCCCACCGTGCAGGTCAACGCCGGGGATCAACAGGTACGCATCGATGAGAACGGCCTGACCTTCGACGGCAACTTGCGGCTCAACAGCATCAGCCCAGTCGATCTCTTTCTGGCGGGCGGTGGTGGGCGCGTTGGTATTGGCGTCCGCGAGCCGCTAGCCACGCTCCAAATTGTCGAACCGTCGGGCCAAACCGCCTTGCAGATGGATATCGCCGGGCCGGGCAACGGGGCCATGGTGAATGTCTCTCCCACCAACATGACCTTTAGCGGTTTATGGGCGGTGACCACCGGTGCAGAGGAAAAGACGGCCATCCGGGCAACTTCGTCGGGCAATATCGGCATCGGCACAACCGTTCCCCAACAAAGGCTGGATGTCGCCGGTGGCGCCCAGGTCGATGCACTCGACGTGGGCAATGGGCTGCGTCACACCCATGGCCCGTTTTTTATCCAACGCCCGGTGGAAATCTATCGTTTCACCAACTTGACCGACAACTACGATGACGCACCGCTGCCCCTCACCGTTACCCCTGATCGGTATGAGTGTATAGTAATGGGCTGGGCGGCCAAATACGACACCGACGACATCGACACCGAAATCGTGGCGGTCTGGACCTATATCAAGAACAACCGATGGTATGTACGGGCTCAGTTTCCAAGTCATCTTGTTGTACCGCCAGCTGGCGGTCTTGAAAGGCCGGCGGTCGACGTGGTCTGTTTTAACAACCGGTTCGGCGAGTTTAGCGATCCACCGAGCCGTAGCTTTGAAGGGGCAAGATAGGTGTAGGGGCTAATCGTTGTTGCAGAGTCACCGCCCACCCTCCCAACACCGGATCCGAGTTTCTTCCTGACACAACAGTTTCTTAGCAACGATGAAAGGACCTTTAAGTCATGTTGGCAAATCTGAAATCGATAACACAAAAAGTAAGCATCGCCCTGCTTGGCTTGTTGGCGCTCTATGGCATTGTCAGCCTCTTTACCAATGCAGACCATGCCTTCGCCGCCCCTTGGAACAGTAGACAGGCTGCCCCGGCCTTGCAACCCAGTATCGAGGGGGTTACGGTGCCGCCCTTTCTAAACTTTCAAGGTTCGTTGCGCGACCCGGCGGGCAATCTCCTGAGTGGACAACACGGGCTTGTTTTTCGCATCTACAATCGCGCCGATGCGCCGCAAGGTGAAGCATTGTGGAGTGAGGAACATGCAGGCGTAACCGTGCGCGATGGTTTTTTCAATGTGCTTCTGGGTGACAAGACGCCGCTACCGCCGGCCTTCTTTGCCGGCCCCGATCTCTTTATCGGCGTCACGGTGGATGCCTTCGAGGAGATGACCCCGCGCCAGCGTTTTGCCAGTGCGCCGTATGCAATGTATGCCGACCACGCCTCCTCCTTGACCGCCCGAGACGGCAAGCCAGGCAGCGCCGTTTACGTGGACACTGCCGGACGGGTGGGGGTAGGCACCGAGGCGCCCGTCGCCGGGCTACACATCAGCGGCACGACTGCCCTCTCGCCTACCATGCAGGTCAACGCCGGCGACCAGCAGATGGTGGTCGATACCAATGGCATTGCACTAGACGGCAATCTCCAGTTCAACAGCGTGATCACCGGGGCCATCTCGCTGGCTGCGGGTGGCGGCAACGTGGGCATTGGGGTCAGCGATCCACAGGCTAAAGTCCATGTGGTGCAAAGTGAGGCATCCGCACCAGGATTGACCGTAAGCCAGGCCCCGAACGCCGCTGGCAACAGCGTTAACATCTATGCCGACCGCATCCATGCCACGGGCGACTTCGGCATCACGTCTGGGAATTCTGGCAACGGCTTGTTTGTAAATGGGGGCCGGGTGGGCGTCGGGACACGCTTTCCGAACGCGGCACTTCAGGTGGTGGGCGGCGCCACTGTCGACAATCTGGTGGTAAGCGCAAAGTTGACTGCGGGCGGGAAGCCGCCGGTTCTGATCAAACGCTTCACCGCCGTGGGCAATGATGCCAATTTTGCTGCGGGCGTTAGTGCTGTGGACTACAACTGTGTTGCCGCCGGTTGGACCGCCCGCTACGACATCCAGGAAAGCGGTCGAGGCCTAAACGCAGTCTGGACTTATGTGTCCGGTCTTGATTGGTTCGTTCGGGTTCAATTCAATAGCCACAACAACCATGAAAATCCGGCGGTGGATGTGGTCTGTTTTAGCAATGTCATCTCCTTTATGGCAGGGCCGAAAGACTTTCGCGAACCGAATTAACCGGCAGACGAGTTGACCCACGTCCGCAGATAAGAGACTATCTCAAAATCGGTTGTGGCTCTGGCAGGCTTGTGAGCAGAACAGGTGTGACACAGAGATTTTGAGATAATTTCTAAGTGGTCACCGAGTGCCTAGCGCCTGCGCCGGTAGGCACTCGCAATCGACCGGGCCAGCAGAAGTCAAAAACCCGCTTCATGGAGTTGGCGCTACAAGGCCGTTTGAGGTTCCAAAGGAAAGATTTGTTATGCGACCATTTGAACATCCATTTGAACATTCATTTGCATATAAAGGGGCAGGCCAATCAAGGGCTGTTCCTGCTCTCTACGTCGCTGTCATCATCCTGGTTTTGCTGGGTCTGGTGCTGCCGGCGGCGGCACAGGCCAAGGCGCTGGGACAGCCGCCCGCAACGAGCAACACCGATATGACCAGCAGCGGTGCGGAGATGTCGGCGCTTGGCTTTAGCGCGGTGGGCGAGTTTGTCGCCACCAACAGCGTCAACCTGGCCCCAGCGGGCCGGTCTGAGGGTCTGCTGGCCCGCCAGGACTATCAGAATCTGCACGACCAGGCGCGTCTGTTGCTGGGCATCGGCCAGGGTTTTCGCCTCGTCGATCTGCAACTGCCGCCCTCGTGTACCGGAGCGACCATCGGCGACTGCCAGAAAAACTATGCCGACTTCAACAACGGGCGCATCTTCTACCGTTTCTGTGCTGATTTTGCGCAGCTCGACGTCAACGGGCGCTGCCGTCGCTTTGACGACCTCTCGCCGGCCGAGCAAAAGGAACGTATCCCCGACCTCTCGCCGCAACTGCCGCTGGAAGGGGAAAAGGACATCCGCAACAAGCTGATCCTGGCGCGCGAGATCTATGGTTTCCTGTCGCTGGCCGAACCGGCCGGGGTCACCATTGAGGTTGACGGCCAGCCGCGCCCGGTGCGTGAACTGGGGCGCAGCGGGGTCTTGACCGCCACGCGTGAGCTGGCCACCATCCACATGATCTTTGGCAACGAGTTTATGGTCGATGCGCTGGATTATCGCTTTGCCAGCGGCGACCCGCGCGCCGACCAGATCATTGCCGAGGAGATCCGCCAATTGGAGGCGGCGCTGGAGCAGTACAACCTGGCGGTGGATGTGCTCGCCCACGCCTTCAACGCCGACTTTGGGGGGCCAGGCGGGGTGCAAATCGGGGATTTCTTTGGCAAGCGAGAATTTGAGTTGTTTGGGCTGGTCAGCGAGCGCATGGTGGCCGCCATCGGCGAGATAGCCGACCGCTTCCGCCAGCAAGGCCAGGATCAGAAGGCGCTCGACCTCTATGCCAAGGCCTTTGCCAGCCAGTATGTACAGGTCATGGCCCTGGCCACCAGCGCGGCCGAGCAGGATCAGAACCTGGCCGAAAATGGCGGCTGGGAGATCCTCACCAATATGGGCAAGCTGCGCGGGCGCGCCCAAGCCATCCACGACGGCGTCAACCCGTTTGGCTTTGTGGACGAGTATGTGCCGCTCCAGACCTACGCCGAGTTGCGCAACCTGACCCGCAACGATTTTCTGCGCGACAGCACTGAGGACGAAGACCGCGCCGCCAATGCCCAGCGCGAGTTCGACCAAAACCGCACTGCGCTCAATCGCGAGTTGCAAAATCTGAATCTGACCTACAACAGCCAGCTTTTGGAACTCTGCGGCGCCACCACGGACAACTTCCAGACCTGCGACGCCACCGGTGGTCTCATGCGGCAGAATTTCCACAACCTCGATGCGGCCTCACTGCGTATCTTGCAGGTGAAAAAGCGCATCACCAACCTCGGCGAACAGATGCGCATCGAGCAAGAGCGCAACGCCAAGACAGTCGAACTCACCCTGGCCAACGGTGAAAAGATGGCTCTGCTCGAATACGAAAAGGGGGTCATCGGCGCCTATCGCACCACCGAAGCCTATGTCGAGTCGACGAGTGACGAGACCTATTTTGGCAACGAATTGCGCACCACAGCCAGTTTCAAAATCGGTTTCCCCGAGTTTGGCGGCGGCTTTGAAACCTCGCTCTCTGCTGCCGTGGGCTACCGCCATTCATCCGGGAAAGTCTCGTCGATCACCACCGTCTGGGACCCGGCCTCCGAGAAGTTGGGTGCGATCAGCAGCGTACAGGCCTTGCAAAACGCCGTTCTGCAGGCCGATATCAACAACGCTAACAGCGAGGCCACCATCCGCAATCTCCTGTTGCAACAGTCCGAACTGTTGATCGAACTGGACATTGCCTTCCGCGAGTGGAACCGGCTGGTGGACGAGCATCGACAGCTCAAAGAGCGTTACCAGAACCTGCTCAACCTGCGCGCCCAGGCCCAGGCCGATGTGGCGAGCAGTTACTTCAGCAACCCGGCCTTCCGCCTGCTGCGCGACCACACCACGGTGGAAGCCGCCCGCAGCCACGGGCTGGCCGCCCAGTTTGCCTACCTGACGGCCAAGGCGCTGGAATCCGAATTCTTGGTCCGCTTTCCCAGTCTGAACAATATCTTCAAAGCGCGTACAGCCGACGACATCGACAACTTCTTGAATGAGCTGGAGGCGTTTCGCATCGCCATTGGTTCGCCGGGCGAACTCAACCGCTTCCCTTATCGCATCTCGCTGGCCAAGGACCTGTTGGGTCTCTCCGACGAGAACCTGGACCCCACGGGCGCGCTCTCGCCTAGCCAACGGTCGCAGTTGCGGCTGGAAGGGTTTCAACGCATCATCCAGCAAAACGCAATCACCGACACGACTAGTGGCCAGGTGATCGCCATCGAACTGCCCTTCACCACTTCGCTGCTCGACCGGCGTCTCTTCACACCCAACATCTGGAACAACCGCATCGCGGGTGTGGGTCTGCCCCCGGAGGTGCCGGGCACGCAAGGGATCGCCGTCAACCTGCTGACGCGCCAGTTTGGCGACATCGGCACCCCCGAAATCCAGTTGACCCAGGGCGGCCATGCCACGTTCCGCACCTCCCAGGGCTTGTTCGTCGAATACGTGCCCGAAAATGCCAAGCTCTCCGGCTACCCGGTGCCGACCGGTTTTGAGAGCAAAACCAAGACGGCCACCATTCTGAGCAGCGTCAACGGCAATGGGCGGGGCACGCCCAGCAGCGCGCTCTTCAACCGCAGTGTGGCGGCATCAAATTGGGTGTTACGCATCGATCTGCGTTCACCTCTCAACAGCAAGCTGGACATTGCGCAGTTGGAGGATATTGAAATCAACATGGACACCACCGGTATCGCCCTGGCCAACAATGTGCAGGCTGCACAGGTGGATGCGGCGAATCTACAGGCGGCATTTGATGGGGAGTAGCCGAGTGATCATCTTCACCGGCCAGGGCGTGGCGTGCTTCTAGTTGGGCCATCCGGGCAGCCAACGCTGCCATCTGGCTTGCGGTGGTAGCCCGTTCGGTGGCCGGTGAGAGGGCGAAAGAAAGAGAAAATCTATGAACATAAAACAGCGCCGAATCCATCCTTTATCTATCGTTGGCCTCCTGGCAGCGATTACTCTGTTGGCCGCAACGCTGCTCGATGGGCGGATGGTCACGGCAGGACCGGCGGCACAACTGGCAGCCGGCGCCGAACCACTCGTCGTCACCGGCTCGTACGCCGGCAGCGTCACGGTTAGCGAGCCGGCCCCTCTGGGTGCGCTCGATCTGGCTTTGAGTGTGTCCGATACAGGTGGCGCGCTCAGCGGCCAGGTCAACGCCGCCAGAACCCAAGTCTTTCTGGGTGGCCCTACCTTCACCGGCAGCGTCACGGCCAGCCAGGGCATCACGCCCACCTTTCGCATCGATTCGGCGGTCTTTGCCGGCGTCGTTTCGGGGCGGTCGGTGCAGCGCCAGTTTACGCTGGTTGGCGAGGTCTTGAATGGCGCCAACATACTGCGCGGCCAGTACACCGAGACGATCACCGGCTTTACGCCGCACCCGCTGCTGGTGACGGGCAAGTTTCTGCTTGTGCGCCCGAATGGTTCGCGGGCGCTGCCTCCGGACGGCCCCAACACGCCAACGGCGACGGCCACCGCGACCGCGACCACCAATCCAGTGACCCCAGCCACGGCGACGGCCACCGCGACCGC
>QEUW01000092.1 GCA_003577005.1 Chloroflexota bacterium
CCCAGGATCACAAAAATAATCCTGGGGCAAAGAATGAATAAAAATTTATGTGAACGCCACTGGTGCTGCGGTCGAGCAGCCCGCGACGGTTGTTAACGCTGGCGGCTGGAGGCTACCGGAACGAAAAGCAGCAGCCTCCACCTCTAGACCGAGCTCTGTTTGAAAACCGGAGTTACTCGAAGGAGTAAGCATCTTCGCAAAGTCCGGTTTTCAAAGCAACCGCAGTATAGCCGCAGTATAGATCGTCTCGGTTACTTGGCTACGACCTTGATCTGCTTTGGCTTGATCTCCTCAGCCTTGGGCAGACGCAGGGTCAGGATGCCGTTGCTATACTCAGCCTGGATCGCCTCGCTGTTGACCGGCTGCTTCACCGGTAGGAGCCGGGAAGCGACCGCGGATGGTCAACTCTTCGCCCTCCATCGTCACTTCGACCTCTTCGGGATTGACGCCGGGCAGATACGCCTGAAGGGTGAAGCTCTCTTCATCTGCCCATACATCGAGCGGGAGAGTGGCCTTGAACTCAGCCGGTCTGCCATTGCCGTTGCCGTTCCCCTCGCTGCCACCGTTGCGGGCGTAGTCGTAAGGTGTAAAGATACGGTCGACTGTACGGGCAAAGTTGGCAAAATCTCGTGCCATTGTGTTGTAGGTGTGAGTCTTCATCGCGTCGTTTCCTTTCGGTCACTGATAAGCTAGGCTGGATAAGTGCCCTGCATATTCGTTTAGCAAGGCATGAAGCATTTGAATACTATGCAGCTACAATAACCGATGAATGTTAGCTGTGCGCATACAGAGTGTTATCGCCAAATAAGTTTTCTGTGAGATTTCTGTTAGCGCGCTATCAAAGGTAAGCAAGGGAGCGAGACTCTTGTTGAACAGCCTCGCTTCCCTTTTAGACGATATCCGCCGTTTTATGTTCAACACCACGAGAGACAGCCGATTGGCGTGTACAAAGCCGGGGCTGCACAACCCGCTGGCCGGCGGCGCGCCGGGCAAGCCGGATCGCCAACTGTACGGCGTGGTCGTCATGCGCCCAGCCGTCGAGGATGATGCCTTGCAGATGCGCAATCACGTTGATCTGCGCCGTCGCGCCGCCGAGGAGCGGGTGGGCAGCCAATGCATCGCGCACACGCCACGCCGCCACAGGGTCGGTGGTGGTGATATGAACTTTGACCATTGCTACCCTCGCTCATGCGAACCGCTGGCCCCATGCCTTCAATTTCAGAGAGAGCAGTCCACAACGCAACTATTCAAAAAATGACTTACTCAGAGGATAGCAAGAATTTATTGGAAGGGCATCAGCGTCCCATATGAGGTTTGTTAGTGTTAGAAGGGGACGCCGTCAACCCAAGCCGGCGTTGCGCGCCCGGATGATAGCCTGGGCGCGGTCCGCCACCTGGAGTTTGCTAAAGATGTTGGAGACGTGGTTGCGCACGGTCTTGAGGCTGATGACCAGCCGGCGGGCAATTTCGCCGTTGTCGTGGCCCTGGGCGATCAGTTCGAGCACCTCGTGCTCGCGTCCGGTCAGTTCGGGAAAGAGCGCGGGGGGTTCCGCTGGCGGTGTGGCAAAGAAGTGCATCAGCCGCTGGGCAATGGCCGGGCCAAAAAGCGCTTCGCCACGAGCTACTGCCCGGATGGTCCGGAGCATCTCGTCCTGGTCGGCGCCTTTGAGCACATAGCCGCGCGCACCGGCGCGCATGGCGGCAAAGACCGAATCGTTGTCCTCGAACATAGTGACCATGACCACGCCGATGTGGGGGCTGGTGTGGATGATCCGCCGCGTCGCCTCGATGCCGTTGACGTCCGGCATCTGAATGTCCATGAGCACGACGTCGGGCTGGAGTTCGGCTGCTTGGGCGATGGCCTCTTCACCGGTGGCTGCCTCCCCCGCTATGACCATACCGGGGATCGAGTTAAGCAACGCACGCAGCCCGTTGCGGAAGAGCGTGTGATCGTCAGCGATCAGAATGCGGATGGGTTCGGAAAGAGGATTGGGTTGCATCGTCTGCTCTGTGTTATCTCATGGTCATAAAATTTAGCGGTAGGATGGCCAAAACCTGTGTTCCATTGCCAGCCGCTGATTCGATGAAGCAACTGCCCCCCAACTCCGCCGCCCGTTCGCGCATAGAAGCGAATCCCACGCCAGCCTGGGGCAGCGCTGGCAACCCCACGCCATCGTCATTGATTTCGAGGATCAGCGACGATAGATGGTGGACGATGGCGCCTTGCGCCCACTGCGTGAAAGACGATGGACTATTATTGCCTATTGTCTCTCGCCCATCGTCCAACTGCAACCGCACGGTACAATGGCGGGCCTGGGCATGGCGCAGCACATTGGTGATGGCTTCGAGCGCGATGCGATAGGCGGCCACCTCGACAGCGGCGGGCAAGGGTGGCAGTTGCTCCGGCGCTTCGACCTGAAAGTGCAAACCATGGGTTCCGGTGCATGCGGCCGTATACTCGCGCAGCGCCGAGACCAGCCCCAACTGGTCCAGCGCCGGTGGCCGCAGGTCATAGACCAAACGGCGAATGTCGGCGATGGCGGCCTGCATCTCTACTTTCACATCATCCAACAGTTGCTGGGACGCTGCCGGGTCGCTTTGCAGCAGGTTGCGGGCGGCATCCACCTTCAGGCTCAACGTTGCCAGTTGGGGGCCGAGGCCGTCGTGCAGGTCGCGACGCAGCCGACGTCGCTCTTCCTCCCGCGCTGTGACCAGCCGTTCGCGCGATTGTTGCAGATCGGCCGTCAGCCGTGCGGCGTGGGCGGCGGCCCCGGCGTGGTGGGCGATCTCCTGGATCAGCCGGTGGTCGGCTGGACTGAGTTCTTCGCCGGGGCTGCGCGGGGCAGTGCGCAACTCGCCTACCAGCTCGCGTTGATAAAGCAGCGGAATCGTTTCAACACTCCCGATCGGCTCGCCGTAGAGGGCGGCCACGCGTAGTTCGTCGCCTTGTTTGAGCACAATTGCTGCATGGGGGAGCTTGAGCGCATGGCAGATCGTCTCGACCAGCGTCGCCAGGATCATTTCCGGTGTGGTGGTGGCCTCCAGCCGTTTACCCAACGCGGCCAGCACAGTGACAGGGTCATCGCGTTGGCCGTACATCAGCCGGTTGACAGCCTGTTGCAACCGCTGGCGCAGCGGCTGAAAGAGGATGGCGATCAACCCGGTAGCCAACGCAGAGAGCAAGAGGTTGCCGCCGACCTGGATAAACAGGCTCAACATCCCCACGATGACGACGTAGAGGGCAGCAATCGCTGCCGTCATGGCGCTGTATACGAGCGTTCGCTGGAGAACGAGCCGGATGTCCCACAGTTGCGAACGCAAGATCGCCAGCGTCAGGCTCAAGGGAATCAGCAAGAAGGCCAGCGCGTGGAGGCTATCTGATATCAGATAGAAGAGCGGCCCGGAAGGCCACGGCTGCCCCAGCGCCGGGCGGACAAAATTGAGATAGGACGCAAAACCGGCAAACCAGAGCGCATAGCCGGTCCACCCAACGAGCGCCCACTGCGTCTGGCGGCGCTCACTGGCGCTGGAGACACGGCGATAGCGGTAGATCTGTGCGCCCGCTCCCAGCGTCATGACGGCTATGAACAGGGGTATGGCAACGGTCCACCAATCTCCGACCAGTCCGGAGAGCCAGGATAGCGTTGAGACTTTATAGAAGGCGAACGGCAGCAAAGCAACCCAGCCGATAAAAAACGCCCACACTGGTATGGCCCAACGCGGCACGAAGCGGCCATTCGGAAAGATGAACAGGAGCGTCACCAAAATCGTGTAGGCGATGAATTCACAGGCAAACTCAAAGCCGCCCCAGCCCGGCAACACGGTATCCCCACTTTCAAAGCCCATGGCGATGGCGCCCAGAAAGGTCACCGAAACGAGCAGCGCAATCCAGTCATCCGACTTGTGCCAAAAGATGAGCAACGCCGCACCAAAACAGACCAAAATCGCCATCACGACACCGGCGGTCTGCAACCAGGCATAGCCGGCCAACGACAAACCCAGCGCCGGCAAGCGCGCCGCCTCGGCAGGATTCAGACGCGAGCCGTAACATTCAATATCCCTGCAAACGGTGCTGAGCCGCTCGAACCGGTAGGGTAAATTGACGATCACAAAGACGAGCATCAGCCCGGCAAATCCCACCCAGCCGGCGCGCACCAGCGCCAACCATCGGCCGGTGATGCGTGTGGGAGCGCCGTCTGTGAAGCGATCTGTGGCTGGCTGGCCGGCAACAGTGCGAGTCAACGGCGGGGGGGTGGTCACTACGGCAGCCAACGGCCGGCTGCGGTCAATGGCGCGACGCAGCGGAGGGTAGAGAAAGGGCGTCAGCCCCGCCGTCATGACGCCGGCCAGCAGGGCGATGTTCACGCCGCTGTCGGCGTTGAGGACGGTGTTCAACAGGCCCACGGTGAGCGCATAAAGCCCCAGCACCAGCGCCGTCAAAACACCGTACACGAGTGTCCGGTTGATGAGCAGGTCGATCTCCCACAGCCGGTAGCGGAAGATGGAAAAGGCCATGGTCAGCGGGATCAGCGGCATGGCGAGTGTCAAGAGCACGCCCCCGACCGCGTTCTGCACCGCACTCGACGGCCAGAGCGGGTCGGCGACCAGTTGCAGCAAGGCGACGAACAGGACCGCACCAAGCCCGAAGAGCACCCATTTGACTTGCTGGCGTTCTACGGGTGTCGCGAGCCGCCGGTACCGGTAGATCTGGCTGCCCAGCGCCAGGAGTAGCGCCGCCAACATCGCCAGGATCATCGTGATCCAGGGCGCCTCGCTGTCGCTCATGCCCAGCCGCCACAGCCACTGTTGCACCATTGGCGACCAGAAGCTAAAGATAATCACTACCACAGCGCCGGCTACCCAACCTGTCCATCGGGGAACAAACTGGCCGTTGGGAAAGAGAAAGAAGATCAGAACCAGGCTAGACATCACCAGCGGCGGGACCAGATACGGCATCCAGGGTGTGGCTGCCAGGAGCCAATGGGGGTAACGCACGGCGGTCAGGTCGTTGCCAATCTGGAAAATGCCCATCAAAAGCAACAGCGCCGACACGACCAGCGCCGCGGGGTCGCTCCACTTGCGCCAGGCGATCAGCAGCGCTACGCCGAGAAAAATGGTCGCTGATAGCAGCTTGAGCGCAACCAGAAGCTGTACATAGCTCTCGAACGCCATCACGCGCACCACGGCATCCTGCGCTTCCTGCACGCCCCATGAATAGTATGTGTCCCGGAGCAGGTGCGGCAGAAGAGCATGTAGGATGATCGCGGTCAGCAGCGCCACGGCCAGCCACGCCAGCCGCGCCACCCAGCGCCACAGGATGGGTTCTCGCAGAATCACGCGCAAGCTCGGGTTCATGGTGCTATTGTACCGCACTTTCGGCATGGATGATCCGCCTAATTTGGGGAACCAGGCTGTTTGATGCCCCGGCCTGGGGCAAACAGTTCATCATCTTGAAGCAGTGGCTGGAGCAGGGTTGCTGGAATCCTGCCATAAACGGTAGCCCAACAGCACCCAGCCGGCACCATAGAGCCCAGCCAGCAGTTCGGTGAGATGTGCAGGCCATGAGACAGGCAAGGTCCCTGGGTCGATCATCCAGCTTGGTATGTAGAGCACTGTCATCAGCGGCGGCAGGGTGTTCCAGCGTGACAATCGTTTCTCTCCCAGATTGGCGACGCTGAAGACCGCCAGCCCAAGCGACGTAATCATCTCACCGAGGATCACAAACAAAAAGAGCGACATCACGGTCACGACCAGACTGAATAGGGTGACGCCAAAAAGCCCCAATGCCATCATCAATTTACCGGCCAATAGTGCTAACAGGCCGATCTTCACACCACTGCCCGCTTGTTCTGACGCTAGCAGGGTGAGCAGCGCAACGGCAAAACCCACTGCCGCCACCCCCAACAGACTAAACCACAGACGTGGCGGCCCTTCGCCACCCACGACAAACCACCAAAAGTGGAAACAAGCCCAGATGGCGCCACCCATCATGGCTGCTATGCCGGCCCACTCGTTGCGCAGTGGTATCATTCCTCCCTCCGTACAGACCTGGTATGAAGCACAGACGAGATTTCCATATCGCGGCTATAGTTTCCGGGCTCGCTTGCCGGTTGCGAGTAGTGCTAATGGACAAAGCAGCCACGGCCACAGGTAGAGCGGCACAACGAACGTGGTGTGGAACGCACTCACCCGGCGCAACTGCAAACCGGGGATCAACAGAACGGTCGCCCACATGAGCAGAAAGGCGACAAGAGCAAGCCCAATGCCGCTTGCTAGCCATACGCTCGTCGGGGGTTCGATTGGGATACTCAGCCGGCCAAACCGTCGATACAGCACACCGGTTGCACCAAGCAAGGTCAACATCGCCAGCGCCCAGACTAACCATTCGCTGTGCCCGCCGGCACTTGTATCCAGCATGCCTGGCAACAGGGTACCGCCTGGTAATATGAGACCACCAAACAAGAGCAAACCTATGGCTACCCCCTGCGCAGGGCGGCTGCGCAATCCACGCGCAAAAAGTGTTGCACAGAGCGCACAATACGAGAGGGCGAACAGAACCGCAATGATGCTATGCATCTCCTGGATGGCGCCGTACTCGACCCCGAGCGCCAGGTACAGGCGTTGAACTGCCCCCGGTGTACGTATGTATCTATCAGACCCGGCGATCATCCGTACCAGAGCAAAGACAAAGGCCAGGCTAAAGAGGCCAAACCACCATCCTGCCACCGGCTGCACCCGAACAAAACGATGTTCGACCCGCTCTAGCAGACCGGCCACCACCACGCCATAGACCACGCCAATCGGCGCAAACAGAGCGGCGCCGATAACCGGCGAGACGATACCAAGCTCCCCTTCGCTTGTGCGAAAGAAGGGGATACATATCAGCATCGCCAACACAACACCGTACAGCAATCCTTTTGTTGGGTAGCGTCCAGGCAGCCACCGCCGGACCATCAGGTAGGGAAAGACCGCGATGAGTCCCAGGAGCGCAAAGATGATAAGAATGCCAATCGTGCCCATCACACTAAATTCCGGTCGTTCGCCGGCGATGATCGCCACGACCCGCATGGCGATTCGAGCCATCGCACCTGCTACCATCCCACCCACAAGCCCGGCCAGCCCCCCTGCCATCACCGTGCTCGGGTTGACCGACCACTGTACCAACGAAGAAGATAAAGCACGAACCGTTTCACCTGCAGCCATATCCTTGCTCCTTGTTTAGGATGGGATTGGGGGAGATTGGTTGAGATGGGAGACGTTGGCTACTGGCATAGGGTTGCGTTCGCACTATCAAGTCGCTCAGTCTCTTCCGTATCCCCCAATCTCCAATCTCACCGCACCTTCACCGTAATCACGTGCGTCATCCCTTCCCCTGCCAGCGCCACATGGTTGCTGTCGGCGGCCTGAAGACAGAGCGTGTGTTCACCCGGGGACAATTCGATCTCGGCCTCCATCTGCGCCTTACCGTAGTGCAGATGCGTCTCGTCGTTGGGGATGCCCTGGGCAGCGGGGATACAGTCGGTGTCCACCATGACGTGTAGGTGGCCATGATCGGGCTTGACTGCTTCGCCCGCCGGTTCAACGGTAAATCCCTCGGCGCCAAATTTGACTGTGACCGGGCTGCTCACCTCGGCGCCACTCGCCGGTTCAACAAAGAAGACCCGTGGCCCACTGCTCACCTGCGCCGGCTGCGCGGCACTTTGTGGCGCCGCACTTCCTCCCTGCGCTGGTTGGACACAGCCGGAATAGGCAAGGCTGGCGAGCAACAGACCGATTATCAAAATAGATGGACGTTGCATTGAGTTTCTCCTTTCATTCTGGGTTGGAAAATATCGAAGTAAACGAATCTGATGGGTACTGTTCTATTGTTAGTGTTAGGCAGCTATCATGAGGCATACTATACAAGGAACTCTGTCCCGCTGTCATGGGAGGGCAGCCTTAGCCGGCGCGGGAACTTCTTCCCAGCCAGTTTGGGAAAGGCGTCCCAGTTGCTGGGCGGAGATTTCCTAAAGGTTTGTACCAGTGCGAGGATCGTACAAGGATGAGCCCGATTTTTTAGAGGCTGTTTGCAAAGGTAAGGCGCGCAACAGGCGTGTTGAACGCAAAGCGTGCGATGCACCTGGATCGACCAATTGGACTCAGGTGCATCACACCGAGCTTTCTCCTACTTTTCAAACAAGTTCTTATCTGTGTTCATCGTGAGGGTAGCGCCGCAGTAAAGCGCCTGCAAAGGGAAGGATTTGCGGAAAAGTAGAGCTGAAAGCGTAGGATGGGTACAGCTATGGTTGAAAGTAAACCCGTGGTCATCTATACCGACGGCGGCTGTATCGGTAACCCGGGGCCGGGAGGCTGGGCGGCGCTGTTGCGCTATGGCGACCACGAGCGCGAGCTGAGTGGCCGCATGCGTGAGACCACCAATAACCGCATGGAGTTGCGCGCCGCGATCGAGGCGCTAGAAGCGTTGAAACGCCCTTGCCGGGTCGAGATTCACACCGACAGCGAATATCTGCGCAACGGTATCACCAAGTGGGTCCACGCCTGGCGACGCAACAACTGGCGCACCGCCGGCAAGAAGCCGGTTAAAAATCAAGACCTCTGGCGGCGGCTCCTCGCCGCTATTGAGCGCCACGAAGCGGCCGGCGGGGTCGAGTGGCGTTGGCTGAAGGGCCACGCCGGGGACGAGTTCAACGAGCGGGTCGATCAACTGGCCAACGAAGCAGCGCGCAGCGTCACCGCAGAGGACCCTGCGGACGAGCGAGAGCTAGAAAACTCCGACGACCTGTTCGCCTAGCTGCTGTCACCGCTGCACCGGACGCACCAGCGCTGCCACTACCGCAGCCAACAACACCCAGGCAGCTAGTTCGTACAAGACGTTTCCCAGCGTATGCCCCCACGGCAAATGAAACCAGATGGGGTCGGCCAGCGTGATAAAGTTGGTGCCGAGCAGCCCGGCCAGCACGACGATGGCAAATCGATGCGGATAGCGATTGTTACGCGCAAGGGCAAGAATCAGAACCGCCACCAGCGCAACGGTGGCGTAGTGGAGCGTGCCCAACAGTATCTTCCCTGGGCTTTGCGGATCGACGCCCTCACGCACATAGCTCAGTAGATAAAACGGGCCGCGGCGGTGCTGCTCCACAAAGCGGGCGAAGCTCTCGGATGTGTTGCGCGGCCAGGGCATAAAATAGACACCTGTCGCTGTCTCGTTTTCGACCAACAGTTGGGTAATCGCCTCGCTGTTGGGCAGCGCACGAAAGACGCCAAGCGGGTCGGCCAGCCAGGCCCAGAAGACCATGCCCCAGACCACCAGCACAACCGTCCCGGCCAGCGTGCCCAACACGAAGTCTCGAAGGCGGATGGTCATGTGCTGGCTTCCTCTGGCTTCCTGTTGTTGCTGAAGAAATTCTTCCAGCACATTACATTAATTCAAGTTTTCAATTATCCCGGCGGCGCCCATGCCGCCACCGATACACATGGTGATCAGACCGAACTGCCCGTTGCGGCGTTTGAGTTCGTGGATCAGCTGCACGGTCAGCTTGGCTCCGGTGCAGCCGAGCGGGTGGCCCAGCGCGATCGCCCCACCGTTGACATTGACCTTCTCCTCATCCATCCCCACCTCGCGAATGACGGCTAGCGCCTGGGCGGCAAAGGCCTCGTTCAACTCGATCAGGTCGATCTCTTGCAGCTCCAGACCCGCCAGCTTGAGCGCCTTGGGCACGGCGACCGTGGGGCCGATCCCCATGACTTCGGGCCGTACGCCGCCGACGGCAAAGCTGACAAAGCGCGCCAGTGGCTTCAGCCCCAATGCACGCGCTTTCTCCTCGCTCATGATCAACACCACTGCGGCGCCATCGCTGGTCTGGCTGCTGTTGCCCGCCGTCACCGTGCCCTGGGTGTGAAAGGCTGGCTTGAGGCGAGCCAGCGCCTCAGCCGAGGTATCGCGACGGATGCCCTCATCCTTGTCAAAGACGTAGCTCATCTCCTGCACGCTGCTGCCGTTGCCACTCTGTATTGTCACATGCAGCGGCGTCACTTCGGCGTCGAACTTGCCGGCGTCTTGGGCGGCGGCGGCGCGTTGGTGGCTGCGCAGGGCAAAGGCATCGGCCTCCTCGCGCGAGATTTCATACTGGCGGGCCACATTCTCGGCGGTCAGCCCCATGCCGATATAGACGCCTGGGTATTCTTCGGCCAGCATGGGGTTGGCGGCAAACTTGTTGCCGACCATGGGCACCATCGACATGCTTTCCACGCCCCCGGCGATGATAGCGTCACCCATACCGGTCATAATCTGCTGGGCAGCAGTGGCGATGGTCTGCAACCCGCTGGAGCAGAAACGATTCACCGTCTGCCCGCAAACCGTTTCCGGCAGACCGGCGCGCAAGAGCGCAATTCGGGCCACATTCATCCCCTGTTCCGCTTCAGGGAATGCGCAGCCGAGCACCACGTCCTCGATTTCAGCGGCCTCGACTCCCGCGCGCTCCACCACGGCCTTGATGACCTCCGCCGCCATATCATCCGGCCGCGTCGTCCGCAAACCCCCTCGCGGCGCCTTCCCCACGGCCGTTCTCACCGCCGATACAATCACTGCGTTACGCATGTGTTTTCTCCCAGTGGACGTTTAGGGGGAGTAGGGAATGGGGTCACCATCCCTACCCCCCATTCCCTAATTCCTCAACGGCTTTCCGTGCTCCAACATGTACCAGATCCGCTCCTGCGTCTTCGCTTCACCGGCCAGGCTCAGGACTGCCTCGCGCTCCAGGTCGAGGAAGTATTGCTCGTCCATCCATGCCGGGGCGCTGAGGTTGCCGCCGCTGAGTACATGCGCCAGTTTGCCGGCGATCTTGGCATCGTGTTTGCTGATATAGCCGCCTGCTTGAAGCGAGTAGACCTCGATCTTCATGCTGGCGAGCATATCGCGCCCGGCGGCGTAGACATTGCCTGTGGTGGCCGGCGGCGTGTAGCCGATTTGCCCCAGGTGTAAAACCTCCGCCTTGGCCAGGGCGAGCAGATGGTCCGCATTCATAATAATGGGGTCGTTTGGAGCAAGGAAGCCAAGGTCACGCGCCTCCGCCGCCGAGGTAGAAACTTTGGCAAAGCCAATGGTCTCAAAAACCTGGCGCAAGTAGGGTGTCGGGTTGACATTGGTGGCATGCATATGCGCGCCCAGAGGGCCCCCGACCACCCGGCGCACCAATTCCTTACAGCCGCCCCAGCCGGGAATGATACCTACGCCAAACTCCACCAGACCCATATATGTCTCGGCGTGGGCCAGGATGCGGTCCGCCGCCAGGCAGACCTCGACGCCGCCGCCCAACACCCGTTGGAAAGGAGCAGCGACGACCGGTTTGGGCGCCATCCGCAACGCCATGAGGATATCCTGGCCCTGTTTGAGGACCTGCTCCAACTCTTGCCACTGGCCGGCCTGGATCAGCGTGCCAAAGATGAAGAGGTTGACGCCAGCGCTAAAGTGCTGCCCCTCGTTGCCGATCACCAGACCAGTAGCGTTGCCGTGCAGCCGTTCAACTGCCTTCTGTGCCATCTCAAAGATGCCGGGGTCGAGCGAATTTACCTTGCTGTGGAATTCGAGCAACAGCACGCCGTCGCCCATATCGAGCAGGCTTGCCGAATCGTTCTCCTCCAAAGCAGGACGCACTCGTTTGATCTCGCTGATCTTCAACTCCAGTGGGCTGCGCTCGATGGGGATATATTGCTTGTCGTGGGCACTGTAAACCTCGCGGGCGCCGTTACGGTAGCGGTAAAAGGTGTCGTGACCGTTTTGCAGCATCTCCTTCACCCAGGGCGCCACGGTCAGCCCTTCACCTTCCATGCGGGCGGTGGTTTCGGCCACGCCGAGCACGTCCCACGTCTCGAAGGGGCCGAGTTCCCAACCAAAGCCCCACTTCATAGCGTTGTCGATGTCGACCAGGCTGTCGGCGATTTCGGGGATGCGCTTGGAGGCGTAGGCGAGGGTGTGCGAAAGCGTGTGCCAGATCAGCTCGCCGGCTGCGTCCTCGGCGCTGGTCAGCTCGCGCAGACGGTCGGGCAGCGGCAGGTTGCGGGCGGCGCCGACGCTGGCCCAGCGCGGCTTTTGCGGTGCGATATAGTCGATCTCACCGGCTTCGGCCGCGGCCTGCAAATCGAGCCCCCAAAAGCTTTTGTTGCCCTTGTCATCGACGACCGTTTTGTAGAAGCCCTGGCCCGTCTTCTGGCCGAGCAGCTTGTTGTCGAGCAACGCCCTGAAGACGCCGGACATGTTGGGGGCGCGCAAGACCTCCCGGTCTTCGTCATTGGGGATCATAGGGTAGAGATTTTCGGTGACGAGCGCGGCCACGTCGATCCCCACGATGTCGTGCAGGCGGAAAGTGGCCGAACGGGGCCGCCCCAGGAGAGCGCCGGTGAGTGCATCGACCTGCTCCACGGTGTACCCGTTCTCGATGGCAAACTCGATGAGGTCGCTCTCGATATAGGTGAACATACGATTGGCGATAAAGTTGGGCGTATCCTTGCAGATCACCACCCCTTTGCCTAAAATGTTCTCGGCAAAACTCTTGATGCGCTGGACGATGGCCGGGTCGGTATCGGGTGTCGGGATCACTTCGAGCAGGTGTAAATAGCGCGGGGGGTTGAAAAAGTGAGTGCCCACAAAGCGCCGCTTAAAGGCGTCTCCCCGCCCCTCGCTGATGATGTGGATGGGGATGCCCGATGTGTTGGTGCTGATGATGGCGTGGGCAGGCGCTGCCGCCTCGATACGCGCCATGAGTTGCTGTTTTGGTTCCGGTTTCTCGACAATGACCTCGATGATCCAGTCGCTCTGCTGTGCGGCCCGCTCCAGGTCATCGGTCAGATTGCCAATCGTGATGCGGCTGGCCGTTTTGGCCGTAAAGAGGTTGGCAGGCCGGGCGTTGACCATGCGGTCGTAGCCAGCCTGGACGATACGGTTGCGTACCTTTGGGTGTTCCAATGTCAGACCGGCGGCGGCCTCTTGCGGCGTCAGCTCGGTGGGCGCAATGTCGAGCAGCGTCACCGGCATTCCGGCGTTGGCGAGATGACCGGCAATCGCCGCGCCCATCGTGCCTGCGCCGATGACCGTGACCTGGTTGATTCCATATGGCATGGCGGTCTTTCTCCTTGCTAAAACGTGGGAGCTACGAAGGCATAGGTTCCATATGCCGGTCTCTTGTCTGGAAGTGTAGCTTGTCCACCCTACTCTGACACATCGATGTTGCGGGGCAGTTTTGGATCAATGGCGCCGGCACTGCCTGCGACGCATCCGTGGAGTGTAAATCAACCGGCGCCAGTCGTCAAGGCAGATGGCGCGCCAGGATCGGACATGCCAAACGTATGACAAAGGGCACGAACGCAGCCTGGGAAAAGGCGACCAGGGAGGACGTTCTGGCGCCAGCGTCTTCCTATCATACGCGATCTTGGACGAGTTATGTATACTTGCTACGCGATTGTGCAACGACATCAAGGTAAAAATCATACAAGATTTTGCTAAAACGCCCAATGCCGTTCACAATAGCTATACCAGCTTTTCTTGCGGCGCGAAGGATAGATAGGCGAATTGAGATATAAATTAGTAGAGAACGGTGGCCGGATGGTCGCGACCAGCGTTACTTTCGAACGTCAACCTGATCAGGTGATCGATCGTGATCGTTCGAACAAGCTGTGCGGCCGGCTGCTAATGTGAACATACAGGGCGCCGCCGTTCCATTGAGGAAAACAACCTATGCAGATTGAACTCGTGGCCTACACTCAGCCCAATCCGGCGCTGACGCCGGAAGCTGTGGCAGACTTTAGCGATTTGGCCTCCTTGTGGCGGGGCAAAGGCACCTTTGCCGAAAATGTCATCGAGTATGCCGGTCGCGTCTGCTACCGCAGCACCGAACGGATGGGCACGGCGCCCGAATTCATTGCCGCCCGCGTGCGCGAAGGGCACGAGGACATCATCGAGCACATCGTGGTGACGGTGCGCATCACCGGCAGCGATGCGCCGCTGCGCTGGCGCATGGTCAACCGCCACTGCGAAGTGAGCGAATTGGGCGACGGCGCCTGGCTTGTCAGTGGCAACACACGGGTGTGGCTCGATTTCTTTCGCCGCGGCATTGCGCTGGAGGCGCTGCCCATCCTCAAGGAGGTGACGCCCGCGGTCTTTGCTGAGTTTCAGACGATGGACGGTTGTAGGCTGCCCGATCCATCGCCCGTTGCCCATCACCCATCGCTGGCACCGGTTCAGGACAGCCCGATGCGCGTCACGCTGTTGGGGTACACACAACCCGTGTTCGATGACCCAGCGCTGCTGGAGCACCACGGCTCGGCTGTCTTCTTGTTCGAGGGGATCAGCCGGACATGCACGCACCAATTGGTGCGACACCGGCTTGGCAGCTTCAGTCAAGAATCGCAAAGATATGTAGACCTTACCAAAGGCGGTTGGAACGCCGTCACACCCCCTTCGGTTGCCGCTTCACCACAGGCTGTGGAAAAGCTGGCAGCTTTTTGGACGATGGCCGAAGAGGTGTATGCCGAATTCCGTCGGTTGGGCATCCGCAAAGAAGATGCGCGCTTTCTGCTTCCGAACGCCGCCGAGACGCGCATCGTCACGACCATGAACTTTGCCGCCTGGAGCCACTTCTTCTGGCTGCGCGCCGTAGACAAGGCGGCCCAGTGGGAGATCCGAGCCATGGGCCAGCACGCCCTCAGGATGCTCTATACGGTGGCGCCAATCGTCTTTCAAGAGCATTGGAATGTTTATCAAGAGCGGTTTGCAAACAGCGATACGTAGTTCGTAATGCGTAATCCGTGTCAAAGCCTAGCTTCTTACGCATTACGCATTACGCATTATGCATTATGCATCACGCATCACGCATCACGCATTACGCACCACGTATTACGTAGGACAAAAGGAGCTCATCCAACGGCTATGTCAACGTACATTCGAACTCATCTAAAACAATTAGAATCGGAGGCGATCTATGTGATGCGCGAGGTCGCCGCCCAGTTTGAACGGCCAGTGCTGCTCTTTTCGGGTGGCAAGGATTCGATTGTCATGTCGCACCTGGCGCGCAAAGCCTTTTGGCCGGGCAAGGCGCCTTTTCCGCTGCTCCACATCGATACGGGGCACAACTTCCCCGAAACGCTTGAGTTTCGTGACCGTCTGGTGGAGAAGCTCAACCTGAGCCTAATCGTCCGCTATGTGCAAGATTCTATCGACCAGGGGCGGGTGGTGGAAGAAGGCAACGGTCCCAACACCAGCCGCAACGCGTTGCAAACGGTGACGCTGCTCGACGCGATTGCCGAGTTCAAATTCGATGCCTGTCTGGGGGGCGCCCGCCGCGATGAGGAGAAGGCGCGCGCCAAGGAGCGCTTCTTTTCTCACCGCGATGCCTTTGGCCAGTGGGACCCCAAGAACCAGCGGCCCGAACTGTGGAGCCTCTACAACGGGCGCAAGAACGGCAAAGAGCACTTTCGCGTCTTTCCGCTCAGCAACTGGACAGAAATGGACATCTGGATGTACATCCAATCGGAGGGGATCGAAATTCCTGCGCTCTATTTTGCCCATCACCGCGACGTCGTGCGCCGCGATGGCATGTACCTGGCGACCTGGCCGCAGATCATCGAGCCGCTGCCGGGTGAGCAGGTGGAGCACCGGCTGGTCCGTTTCCGCACCATTGGCGATATTTCTTGCACCGGTGCGGTGGAATCGACCGCGGCAAACCTGCGTGAAGTGATCCAGGAGATCGCAGCAGCACGCGTTACCGAACGCGGCGGCCGCGCCGACGACCGCCGCTCCGAGGCGGCCATGGAAGACCGCAAGAAACAAGGCTATTTCTGATTTTGGATTTCAGATTTTGGATTGCCTGTGGGTGGTCTGAATTCCGAAATCTAAAATCTAAAATCCAAATCTAAAATGGAAATCTGTTATGCTCAAAGAGATAACGCCACCTAAGACGCAGACCGCGACGCAGATCGATATACCGGCTTCGGAAGATGCGTATCTATCTATGGACCTGTTACGCTTCTCGACGGCTGGGAGTGTGGACGACGGCAAGAGCACGCTCATTGGCCGCCTGCTTTACGACACCAAGTCGATTTTTGAGGACCAGATGGAGGCAGTGGAGCGCGCCAGCCGCCAGCGTGGTGACCCTTATGTAGACCTGGCCCTGCTCACCGATGGTCTGCGCGCCGAGCGCGAACAGGGCATCACGATCGATGTTGCCTACCGCTATTTTGCTACGCCCAAGCGCAAATTTATCATTGCCGATACGCCGGGCCATATCCAGTACACACGCAACATGGTCACCGGCGCCTCCACGGCAGAACTTGCCATTATTCTCATCGATGCGCGCAAGGGTGTATTGACACAATCAAAACGGCACGGGTTTATCGCCTCGTTGTTGCAGATCCCGCACATCCTCGTCGCGGTCAATAAGATGGACCTGGTCAACTACAGCCAGGAGGTCTTTGAGCAGGTTGTGGCTGAATACACCGACTTTGCCAGTAAGCTTGCCATGCCTGACCTGACCTTTATCCCTATCTCGGCGCTCAAGGGTGATAATGTGGTCCACAAGAGCGACCAGACCCCCTGGTACGACGGTCCTACGCTCCTCCACCACCTGGAGAATGTCAACGTCGGTGTGACGCGCAATCTGATCGATTTTCGCTTCCCCGTACAGACAGTCATGCGCCCCCACCAGGACTTCCGCGGCTTTGCCGGGCAGATCGCCTCGGGCAGCATCCAGCCGAGTGAAGAGGTGGTGGTGCTGCCATCGGGCAAGAAGAGCAAAGTGGCGGCCGTTGTCACCTATGGCGCCGAACTGGCCGAGGCCTTTGCGGGCGATTCGGTTATCCTCACGCTGGAGGATGAGATCGACGTCAGCCGCGGGGATATGATCGTCCGCACCCGCAACTTGCCGCAGGTGGCCAACCAGCTCGAATGCACCCTCTGCTGGATGAGCGAGGAGCCGATGAACCCCAGGGGCGCCTATCTTGTGCAGCACACGACGCGCCAGGTGCGAGCCTTTATCTCCGAAATCAACTATCGTATCGATGTGGATACGCTCCATCGCGAACCGGCGGCGACTCTTCACCTCAACGAGATCGGCCGGGTCAGGATCACGACGACACAACCACTCTTTTTCGACCCCTACCCGCTCAACCGCACTACAGGCAGTTTTATCCTCATCGACCCGACGACCAACAACACCGTCGCCGCCGGCATGATCCGTCGCCGGGCGCGTGAATTAGACGAAGTCGTGGCGCAGCAGACCGCCCGCCAACGCTCGGCCAACGTGACGTGGGACAGCAGCCAGATCTCGCGCGAATTGCGCGAACGGCAAAACGGTCACAAGGCTGCCGTTCTCTGGTTCACCGGCCTGTCGGGGTCGGGCAAGTCGACCGTCGCCCGCACACTGGAGCGCCGGCTCTATGAGCTGGGCTGCCATACCTTCTATCTCGATGGTGACAACGTGCGCCACGGTCTCAACGGCGACCTGGGCTTCTCGGAGAAGGATCGCCAGGAGAATATCCGCCGGGTGGCCGAGGTGGCGCGGCTGGCCTTTGACCACGGCAACATTACCCTCTGCACCTTTATCTCGCCCTTCCAGGCCGACCGTGAGTTTGCCCGCTCGTTAGCGCCTCACGGCCGTTTTATCGAGATCTATGTCAAATGCGACCTCGAAGTCGCCAAGCGACGTGACCCCAAAGGTCTCTATGCCCGGGCGCTGCGCGGGGAGATCCCCGACTTTACCGGCGTCTCTTCGCCCTATGAAGAGCCGCGCAACCCAGAGGTGGTGGTGGAGACCGATGTCCAGAGCGTCGAAGATATTGTGACGCAATTGCTGGAATATCTCGTGCGCGAGGGCATCGTCACAAGCGCGGAGTTGAACGGACACTGATTTATCTTCGCCTCTCGCACTAGTGGCGGTTTTCATTCTGCTCATCCGTAACGGCGGATCGGCAGGGCGGAAACCGCCGTTACGCGTGATGGATTCGACCCACATACGGCACAACCAATCTTCGTGAACAGGCGTATTCCGTAGAGACGCTGTACACAGCGTCTCTACTCTTTTTCTGCGCCCGGTAAAATTTGTCTATTCCGCCCTGGTTGTGCCAATCTTCTAACAAAGGAGGGCTGTATGAAGGATCAATTGATAATTCGCTTTACCAATCGTAACGCCCATGTTGCTGTCATCGGTCTAGGGTACGTGGGGCTGCCGCTAGCTGTAAACTTTGCCCAGGCCGGTTATCGTGTCACTGGGATCGACCTGGACCGGCGCAAGGTCGAGGCTATCAACCGGGGTGAATCGTACGTCGAGGATGTACCCTCAGCGGCGGTAGCCGCCCTCATCAGACCGGAAGTAGCCGCCGGCAATGGCGTGGTGGGCGCAGTCGCTGTTGGCTCCCAAGCATCGCCGACCATCACCCAGTCTCCAGTCTCCACTCTCCAGTCGCCAAAACTAACGGCCACAACCGATTACGCCGCGCTGGCCGAATGCGACGCTGTCTCGATCTGTGTGCCCACGCCGCTGAACAAGACAGGCGAACCTGATATTTCCTATATTGCAACCGCAACCGAGGCGGTCGCCCGCTATCTGCATCGCGGGATGGTGGTAGTCTTGGAATCGACCACCTACCCAGGGACCACAACCGAAGTGCTGCTCCCCCGGTTGCAGGAGAACGGTATGGGGCTGCATGTCGGTGAAGATTTCTTTCTGGCCTTTTCGCCTGAACGAGTCGATCCTGGCCGCACAGACTGGACCACACACAACACTCCCAAAGTGATCGGTGGGGTAACGCCGGCCTGTCTCGAAGTCGCCATGGCTTACTACAGCCAGGCCATCGAGCGGCTGGTGCCGGTCTCGTCGCCCAGTACGGCAGAGATGGTCAAGCTCTTCGAGAACACCTTCCGTTCGGTCAACATTGGCCTGGCCAACGAATTGCTGCTCATGTGCGACAAGTTGGGGCTCGATGCTTGGGAGGTCATCGAAGCGGCGGCAACCAAGCCCTTTGGCTTTATGAAATTCACGCCAGGGCCAGGGCTGGGGGGACACTGTATCCCTATCGACCCGCTCTATCTGTCGTGGAAATTGCGCACAGTGCAATACAACGCCCGCTTTATCGAGCTTGCCAGCGAGATCAATACCGGCATGCCGCGCTATTGGGTGCAGCAGGTGCAGGATGCGCTCAACGATGTTGGTAAAGCGGTCAAGGGTAGCACAATTCTGGTGTTGGGGGTGGCCTACAAAAAGGACGTGAGCGACATGCGCGAGTCGCCGGCGCTGGACATTATCCACCTGCTGGAGGCCAAAGGCGCTCACGTCAGCTATCATGACCCCCATGTGCCCGCCTTCCAGCATGATGGTATGGAGATGGTGAGCATCACCGACCTCGACGCTGCGCTGGCCGCGGCCGACTGTGTAATCATCGCCACCGACCATTCGGCTTACGACTGGCTGCAGATCCGGCGCCGTGCAGCGAATCTGGTAGATACCCGCAACGTCCTGCGCAGGAGTGACCTTTGAGCGAACGATGAAACGAATCTTGCACGTCGTGGGCGCACGCCCAAACTTTATGAAAGTGGCGCCCATCGTACGCGCCCTGGCGCGTGAACCGGCGTACTTTAGCCAGTTGTTGGTGCATACCGGCCAACACTATGACCCCAATATGTCCGACATCTTCTTTGAAGAGTTGGAACTCCCTACCCCGGACATCAACCTGGAGGTAGGGTCAGCTTCGCATGCCCAGCAGACGGCGCAAGTCATGCAACGGTTCGAGCCGGTTCTGCTCGATTACCAGCCCGATTGGGTGATGGCGCCCGGCGATGTCAACTCGACGCTGGCCTGCGCCCTGGTTGCGGTAAAACTGGGAGTCAAGGTGGCCCATGTGGAGGCTGGGCTGCGCTCGTTCGACCGCACCATGCCCGAGGAGATCAACCGGCTGCTCACCGACCAGATCAGCGATCTGCTTTTGACCCCCTCGCGCGATGGCGATGAAAACCTGTTGCGCGAGGGCATCCCACCAGAGCGGATTCACTTCGTCGGCAATGTGATGATCGACACGCTGGTACGGCTGTTGCCAAAAGCCGAAGCGCGTTGGCCGGCGTTACGGGATCTGCACGGGCTGGAGCGCTATGTCCTGGTCACGTTGCACCGCCCGTCGAATGTGGATGATCCGGCTACGTTGCGGGCGCTGATCCAGGCGCTCGACACAATTGCTCAGGAATGCGCCGTTCTCTTTCCGGTGCATCCGCGCACACGCAAACGGCTGTCCGACCTGGGGTTGGCGGCCCAAGCGGCCAGGTTGCAATTGGTCGAGCCTCTGGGATACCTGGACTTTCTCGCCCTTCAGCGCAATGCCGCGCTCGTGCTCACCGATTCCGGCGGGATTCAAGAGGAGACAACCTATCTGGGTATCCCCTGTCTGACGGCGCGCCCCAACACCGAACGGCCCGTCACCATCACCCACGGCACCAATCGCCTCGTCGCCAGCACAGAGGAGGCGCTGGTAGGGGCCGCGCGCGCCGCTTTGCAACAGCCCCGTTCTGGCGCTACAGCGGCCACACGACCCGAACTCTGGGACGGCCATGCCGCTGAGCGGATTGTCGAAGTGTTGCAACAACAACCATAAAATCTCCCTAAATCTCTTTCAATCCCCCAATCTCCCATACCGCAAGGGGTTTCAGAGA
>QEUW01000665.1 GCA_003577005.1 Chloroflexota bacterium
TGATACCGACCTGATTTCCGAACTGCTGGCTCACTCTGGTCTGCTGTCGTATTGCAGCATCTTGCTTGACGATGGGGAATACGGCAACCTGGTGCTCTTCCGCGACGAAGCGGCAAAGCTGCACTGGTCTACCAGCGAGCGCCATGCCTACGCCGCGCGCGTGCTTTCGCCCAAATACTATGAGAGCGTGCGGCTCCACAACGGCTTGTTGCCAGGTAGCCTTTTTTCGGGCCGGCCAGCGCTCTTGGTGCGGACGATGTATTTGGATTACCGGGGAATGTTGCCGTGGCGAGGTGTGCGAGAGTGGCAGCCGAGCGCGGCGTTGGCCCCTCCGGAGTCATAAATCAGTTATGGCTATGCTTTCACCGCGCGCAACAGAGCGCGGATCGCATCATAGTCACGGTCGCTCACCGGAGCAAGGCGCACCATATCACCGGCATGTAGAATGGCTCGTCCGGTCGCGTCTTGGTGCATTGTGGTGAAAATGTGACGTAGCGCTCGCCTCAACTCCGGCGCGACCCGAAGCGAAACCACCCACGGCGGCATCGGGTAGGGGCCGATTCCATCGACCACCCGTATCTGGGCCTCGATCTCCGGCCGGCGCGCCAGGAGTGTATCGAGCACCGTGCTGTCGATGGCGGCGACATCGGCCTTCCCGGCGAGAATCATTGCCAGCGACTGCTGGTGGGCGCCCGATTCAACCATCTGGCCAAAGTAATCATCTCCCAAACCTTTCACCACCAATTGATAGCGCATCGCCTCATATCCCGATAGAGATCCTGCCTCATTATAGACCCATGTGGCACCTTGCAGATCACCAATGGTGTGGAACGGGCTGTTACGGTGTACGACTACATCTGAGAAATAGACCGGCTGATCACCGTAGCGCACACCCTGCCAGACGGGCGCGGCCAGCAGTTCAATAGAGACCATCGACGGGTCGCTGCGCCGTACGTAGGGCGCACCACAGACCCAGGCTACGGCGATCTCGCCAGCGTCGAGCTGCCGATACCGTTCCGGCCAGGAAAGGTCGTCAACGAACGTTACTGGCAAAGCCAAACGCTCGCCAAGATAGCCGGTAATCGCCCGGCACGTCTCATCCATGAGCGGCGCCTGGCAGGAGGTGATGCGCAGCGCAGCGTTCGTGTTCATGAGGTCCCTTTTTGTTTTCGTGTGCCACCGCTTCGTACGCTTGGCAGATGATAGCAAGTATAGCATATCACACACGAGACCTGCGAGGCGTGTTGGGCGGCTGGCAGTGTCGAATCGCTCTTGCTGTCTTACGGTTCGGATATGCAGCGGGGTATCCTCAGCCTTCTGAGCGTGCGGGCACTTCAGACGGACAGCCGCCAGATTGCTGGCAACGAATGAGGTAGAGCGCCGCCTGGGTGCGGTTGGCCAGGTTGAGCTTTTTGAGGATGCGGCAGACATGCGAGCGCACAGTGAACTGGGTGATGACCAGCTTGCGGGCAACCTCCTGGTTGGTGTAACCCTGGGCGAGGAGTTGGAGGATCTCCTGTTCGCGTGCGGTGAGTTTTGGTTGTGGTTCGGGCTTAACAGAGAGATGGTTGAAACGCTGCAAGAGACGGCTAGCGATACGAGGATGGAGTGGGGTGCCATCCAGTACGGCGGCGCGCAAGGCCTGGATGAGGTCGTGAGGGGCGATGTACTTGAGAGATAGCCACTGGTTCCGGCCTGACTTTTTGTATGTGCTTTATGATAGAGATTGGCAAGCCGGGCAAGCAGTGCTACACTTGAAAACAGGCGCTCACGCGCCAACTCTGATTTCAACCAATGGAATAAAACGACCCGAAAGAATAGACCATGCCCGCAGTGCGCAAGCAAGCGTTGTTCGATTCGCTGCCTGACGAGTGGCCGGTGGATTTATTGCCAACGGTGCAGGCCCAGGTTGCGGCCAGCAATCGCAAGATCGTGGTGTTGGATGACGACCCAACCGGCACCCAAACAGTTCACGACGTCGCCGTCCTCACCGAGTGGACGGTGGATGCCCTGACGGGGGAACTGTCACAGCCCGCCCCGTGCGTCTATGTCCTCACCAACTCGCGCAGCCTGCCGTTGCCGGCTGCACAGGCGCTCAACACCGAGATCGGCCACAACCTGGCCGCGGCATCCGCACAGACCGGGCGCCCTTTTGCTGTCGTGAGCCGCAGCGACTCAACCCTGCGTGGCCACTACCCCGGCGAGACCGATGCCCTTGCCGCCGCGCTGGAGATGGCCGTCGATGCAACGCTTGTCATCCCCTTCTTTCTCGAAGGGGGGCGCTTTACGATCAATAACATCCATTACGTGGCCGAAGGCGAGACCCTGGTTCCCGCCGCTGAGACCCCCTTTGCGCAAGACGCCGCCTTTGGCTATCGCTCATCCGATTTGCGCGCCTGGGTCGAAGAGAAGAGCGGGGGACGTGTGCCCGCCGCAGCGGTGGCGACCATCACGCTGGACGACATCCGCACCGGTGGCCCGGCGCGTGTCACCGAGCAGTTGCTGGCGTTGGCCGGCGATGCGGTCTGCATCGTCAATGCCGCCAGTATGCGCGATCTACAGGTCTTTGTATCGGGTCTTCTTGCTGCCGAAGCGCAAGGCAAATGCTTTCTCTATCGCACCGCAGCTTCGTTTGTCCAGGTGCGCGCCGGCATCTCGCCCCGGCCGTTGCTGGCGGCAGATGAACTTCAACTGCCTTCGAGCGGGGGCGGGCTGGTGGTGGTTGGTTCGTACGTTCCTAAGACGACGGGACAGCTGGCGGCGCTGCTGGCGACGCCGGGCATCGCGAGTTACGAAGTACGCGTGGCGAATATCCTCGACAACCAGATGCGACAGCATGAAATCAGCCGGGCAGTGCAGGAGATTGAGCAGGC
>QEUW01000666.1 GCA_003577005.1 Chloroflexota bacterium
GCCAGCGGCACCGAGGGCAACGTCAACTGGGCGTCGGGCAGATAGCGTTTGACCACGGCGGCGGCGTGTTGCCAGCCGTCGGCGTAGCCGCGGGCGCCGGAAGGTCGCGCCCGTGTCTCGTCGAGCACCACATACCAGGTCACCGAACGGACTTTGGTTTCCAGGTAAGGCTCCACGTGGCTGAGATAATCACCGCGGCGCACAAAGAGCTTTTCGCGCAGCGTCTGGTCGGGGTCGCTAAACCAGAAGGGGTCCTTGGGGTCGGCGGCATGCCAGAAACCGGCGATGCGGATGGGGATAGAGATCTGCCCCTGGTTGCCCGTCAAGTTGAACGCATCGCCTAGTTGTATTCCGAGTCTGCCGCCCAGTTCGCTGTGCATCCAGACATCGAGCGCGGCGTCCGACTGCCCATCATCCAACGGGGCGCCTTCGATGACAATATGGGGCGCCACCTCTTTCATGTAGGCCAGACTTGCATCACCCAATGACCGGCGCCCGGCATAGCGTTCATCGTCCGGCAAGGGCTGGAGCGCCAGCACACCGCTGTCGGCCAACATCCCCACTGAGCGCACGGGCAGCCCGACCTCGGCGGAGAGGGTTTCCGAGACATTGCCGGCGAGCGTCTCCGTCCGTTCAAGGGTGAGAGGAACCGTGCGCGTCGAAGCGGTAAAGACGCGCGACGAAAAGGGCGGTCGCCCTGTGACCCGGCTATACTCGGCCAGCTCCTGGCGCATGATGACCGTCTCGACCGCCTGCGAGAAAAAGGCGGCGCTGCTCACCAGCCCAATCGCCAGGATCACGCCCAGGAGCGACAACAGGCTCAGGCCAAAGTGGTAGTAGAGCCGCCGTGCGGTGAGATAGAGGAGGTCAAGAAAACCGTACAGCCGTCGCAGGAGTGGATTGCCGCGCTGCACCTGACGAGGGAGGGAGAGACCGTGGGCCACGGCAACCGGTGTCTGAGTAATACTTTCGTTCACTGATAGCGTATTCTCGTTTCGTCTGTTTGACTTGCTGCCAGATATATTCTATACTCAGGCTCCCAAATCAACAATTCCGCATCGGCAAGCATGACTCCCGCAGTATCATGTTTACATTGGCGTTTACGTTGGCATAGCCTTCTTCATGTTTGCCAAGTAGGTTGAGGACAGATTGATTCTTTCCCCACAGCTTTCAAGTCACTGTTTTTGTGAATCTAAGTGTGAATCCAAGCATAAACAAGGGAGGAAGTTATGGATTTTCAACACTTGAATCGGCGCGATTTTCTGCGCCTGAGTGGGTTGAGCGCGGCCGGGGTGCTGGCTGCGTCCTGTGGTACACCGCCAGCCCCAGGTTCGGAAGCAGCCCCGGCTGCTGAAGCCGGGGGCGCGGCCGCAGCGGGAGGTGAGGCCGCCGCAGCCCCGGCTGCCGGTCTGCGCCAGGTGCCGCGCGAGCGGACACTCATCCTCATGTTTGGCGGTGATGGCACGCAGTTTACCGATACCGGATTGGGCAACCCTTATGCCGCTGGCGCTACCCACCAGATCGGCAGTGCCGCGCTCTGGGAGCCACTCTACTACTACTCGGCTTTTGCCGATGAGCACATCCCCTGGCTGGCGGAGAGCTACGAGTATAATGATGATTTTACCGAATTGACGGTGCGGATCCGCAGCGGTGTGGAGTGGAGCGATGGCGTACCGTTCACGGCTGGGGATATCGCCTTCACGCTCAACATGTTGAAAGAGAATGCGCCTTCGCTCCGGCTGTCCACCGAGGTGAACAGTTGGGTGGCCGAGGCAACCGCGGTGGATGATTCCACCGTGCGCATCGTCTTCAACGACCCGCGGCCGCGTTTTATGCTGGAATATCTTTCCTTTAAGTTCGACACCGGCATTTACATTGTGCCGGAACATGTGTTTGGCGAACTGGCGACCACGGAAGATATCCAGGGCTTTACCTACTACGATCCCGAACAGGGCTGGCCGCTGGCAACGGGACCGTACAAGATCGTCGAGTGGAACAACACGCAGAAGTTTATGGACCTGCGCGAAGACTGGTGGGGCGCCAAGACAGGTTTTGCCGAGCTGCCGACTGTCGAGCGTATCCTCATGTTGCCGCGCGCCGACGACACCCGCATGGTGCAACTCATCGTCAACGATGAGGTTGATTCGGTGCTCGACCTGCGCGCCTCCACCATTCCCGAAGCGGTCAACCAGAACCCGAACATTATCACCCACACCGGCCGGGAACTGCCCTTTGGTTACATCGACTGGTGGCCCACATCCATGTGGTTCAACTGCGACGATGGCCCCTACGCCACCAAAGAGATGCGCTGGGCGGTAAGCTACACCATCGACCGTCAGCAAATGCTGGATGTGGCGCTCGGTGGCTCCGGTATGTTGACCGAACTCCCCTTCCCACGCTATCCGGCGCTCGAACCTTACTTCGAAGCGGCAGCACCGTTGCTAGAGCAGTACCCCACCAATGAGTTCAACCTGGACAAAGCGGCTGCTCTCCTGGAGGGCCAGGGCTATACCAAGGACAGCGAGGGCTTTTGGGCAATGAATGGCCAGCGCCTGCAAGCGATCGTCGGCGGGTGGCAGGTCTTCACCGACATTGGCCCGGTGATTGCTGAACAGTTGCGCAGGGGTGGCTTTGAGGCTGATTTTATTACACCAACCGATCTCGGCACGCGTATTGCCGACGGCACCCAGAAGATCTGGCTCAACGGTCACGGTGGTAGCTTTGCCGATCCGTTCACCACCATGGACTTCTTCACCAGCAAGCATTACCGGCCCCAGGGCGAACCGGCCGCCTACGCCTCGCGCTTCCGCAACGAGGAGTACGATGCCGTCATGGAGGAAATGGCAAATGTTGCGCCGGATA
>QEUW01000093.1 GCA_003577005.1 Chloroflexota bacterium
CCTTTAGCCATATCTGACAACCTCCTCAGCAATTTTGCGATATGCCAGAGCCCCAGGAAGGTCGGGGGCCACTTCAAACACAGTCTTCCCCATCCCAAAAGCCTCGGTGAAGCGGGTACTCTCATTCACCGGTGGCTCGAAGATCCGGACCTGGCTTCCTAGCTCGTCTTTGGTGCGCTCAATCACTTCCCGCGCATGGATGGTGTGCTTGTTGCGGGTATGGACAATCCCTATCACTTCCAAGTCGGGATTGGCTTCTTGCCGGATGGCCTGGATAGTGTTGATGAGCAAAGACACACCCAACATGGAAGCGTATTCGGTGGCCATGGGGATAATAACCTGTTTGGCCACCATCAAGGCATTGACGGTCAATAATCCTAAGTTGGGCGGACAATCGATCAGGATGTAGTCATAGCGGATGATGACCGGCTCCAACGCCCGCTGTAGTTTGAACTCTCGAAACCGCAGGTTCACCAGGGTCAATTCCATATCGGCCAGCCGGATGTTGCTGGGGGCAATATCCAAGTTCGGGCGAATGTTGGGAATAATCATCTCGGCGATGGGATGCGACCCCTCAATCACATCCGACATCTCCGTCTGCAACTGATCCGCGACCAACCCAAAGTGCTCGGCTACGTGACCCTGGGGATCCATGTCAATCTAACCGTTTTCCCGGCTCCCCCTTTTTGATTGGCAACTGCGATGACACGTCCCATAGGCCCTTCCCTTGTTCAGGTAATCTGCTTCAACCTCACGATACTTCAATACTTTGATATTGTCAAGGTCAATTTATTCCGATTTGTGCAACTTCGATACTGTAATACTGCAATGTCGGGATACTTAAACACTTTGATGTTGCAATTCTGTTTGTTGGTCACTCTTCACCCCACTCCCCTTCCTCGCCGTTTGTGAGTACCGTGAGGATCTCTTCCACAGTCTTCATGGCCGAGGTGATGGCCATGAGTGGATCAGGGGCAAACTTTTTGATGTAGTGCCAGGCGTTGCCGGTATGGTCTGAGTACCCTTACATTTCCATCAATACCGCGGCGGTAAATTCGGCAATGGTTTCCTGTCTGGCCCGTTTCCCCTTGGATAGCGGCCCTTCAATCCGGGCATGGACTGCGATGAACACTGCCCGGCTGCCTTTCTTGACTTGCCTCTGCGCCGCTTGCCATTGTCGAAAGCCCCGGCAATCAAGTTCCCCGGCTTGAGCGTACGCAATGATCCGGTTGGAAAAACTCCATTCTGGCCGGCATACTGGGATCAAGCCGGATTTTGGCAATCTGAGTGATCTGCTCCCAACCCCCTTCTTGGAACTTCTGAATGACCTGATTGAGACTGGCTTGAGCTTTGGGTGAGAGGTTCATATGATTTCTTGGGATAGAGCGGCTTTCCCTTTATTAATTGCTGGGAAGCGCATGCTTCCCTTAACTGTCTATCTCTATCGCGGGGTGAAATTTGCAGGGGTCCGAGGTACGAGGACTTGCCTGGCCCTTGCCAAAATGAGGGGCAAGGCCCCTGGAGTAAAGCTCATTTGGCAAGATGAAGGTAGGGTCTGAAGATCGAATGGGGATGTATATGATACTTTGATGTTAGAGTATTTCAGTATTACAATACTTCGACATTATAGTACTGTAATACTTTGATGCTCAAGTGTTGTGGGATTGTAAACCTTTGATTCTGGAGTGTTGGACGCAACAATGTCGCCTGGATGAAGACTAAGCGTTCAACGAGTAACAGCCGTCCATCAGAGAAGGAGAATGGAAAATGGACCAGACGGTCTACAAGTTGCCGGCTCAAAGGTAGGGCAGGGGCGTGACGGTAACGACAAAGGAGTGAGCCAATCGCTCCACTGTCAGGCGCCGAATTGGGGTAGGGGAGCATCATTGCTAAAAAAGAACGTGGCACCCCGTCTGACGGGGCAATGGTCTGCTTTATTCCACCCGATGAAGGGAAGGGGCCGGCAGACCGCACGTTCTGCAGAATACTGTAGCACAATTGCCCAAAAGCCTCATGGATCGAACGGTAGGGATTTGTGAGAAAAGGATAGGGGAGAAAAGAAAAAATCGAGTGAGCCACTCTTGAGGTGACCCAGTCCATACCTTGAGCACCAGCACGGGGCTGACGGATCAATCAGGCACTCGATTAGACAGAATAATAGCACTTTAGTCCTAAAGCAACCAAGATTTGCGCAATGACGTGGTATACTGTGCTTACATAAGGAGGTGAATCCATGGCTGAAACAATGAATCGCATTTCTTTTGATGAATTCTCGACTAACCTCACCCGGATTTTTGACCGCGTCACCGGCACAGGGGAGGAGATTGTGGTGGAAACCGGCGCCGGCGACCTGGTGGCCCTCAAGCCGCTTACTCGGGTCAAACCGCGCCGGCGCCGGAAAACCAGGGCAGACTACGAGGCCTTCCTATCCTCTGCCGGGGGCTGGAGGGGCGTGGACGTGGATGCGTTTCTCAAGGAGAACTATCAAAGCCGTCGCATTAGCACTTGCCCTGTGGTTGAATTATGAGTTATCTGTTCGATACAGACGTGGTCGCCAACTGGTTGAAAGGCCGTCAGGAGGAAGTGGCGCTGCTCAGCAGCTTTGGTTCTGAGGACTTGGCCATCAGTCTCATCACCTATGGGAGATCTACGACGGCACTTACTACGGCCGCAACCCCCAAGAAAACGAACGAATTTTCCAGCAGTTCCTGCGCTGGGTAGAGGTGCTGCCGCTGAACCGCAGCATCATGAAGCAGTTTGCCCGGATTCGTGGGCATTTACGTCGGTCGGGCCAATTGATAGACTCTTCCGATCTGATGATTGCCGCCACCGCCATTTATCATGACCTCACGGTGGTGACCCACAACACCCGCCACTTCGGCCGCATCCCTAACCTCAAGCTGTATCAGGACTCAAGCAGATCCACAAACTCCGAGAACTAAGTGGACGTGTTGTGTGAATCAGGAGCATTTTCACAGTCCTCGTGGCATGGCACCACTACATCTTCGATGAGAATCCAAGTCAAAAAGTCCCGGCTTGTAACTGTCCCAAAAATGAGAACGTTTCTTTTAATTATTTCCGCCCGGCTGTGTTCGTCCAGAAGCAGGGCATCGCAGACGACGTTGCTCTTGCTGTGGTGCGCGCCCTTGGCCACCCGCAGCAAGCCGCGGTAGCTGGCGCGCCCGCCGTTCTTGCTGATCGACTTGGAGATGATCCGGGAGCTGGTGTAGGGTGCGCCATGCACCACCTTGCCACCGGCGTCCTGGTGCTGACCCTTGCCAGCGAAAGCGATAGATAGAATCTCGCCATGCGCCTTGGGGCCAAGCATATAGACCGCCGGGTACTTCATCGTCACCTTGCTGCCCAAGTTGCCGTCGATCCACTCCATGGTGGCGGCTTCATAGGCCACGGCGCGCTTGGTCACCAGATTGTAGACATCGGTGCTCCAGTTCTGGATCGTCGTATAGCGGCAGCGGGCGCCCTTCTTGACGATGATCTCGACCACGGCGCTGTGCAGGCTGTTGCTCGAATAGATGGGCGCTGTGCAGCCCTCCACATAGTGCATGGAGGCGCCCTCTTCGACGATGATCAGCGTGCGCTCGAACTGGCCCATATTCTCGGCGTTGATGCGGAAGTAGGCTTGCAGCGGGATGTCCACATGGACACCCTTGGGCACATAGACAAAGCTGCCGCCGCTCCAGACAGCACTGTTGAGCGCAGCAAACTTGTTGTCCGCCGCCGGGATGATGGTGGCGAAGTATTCACGTACAAGGTCTTCGTGTTCGCGTAGACCTGTATCCATATCCAGAAAAACGACGCCCAGCTTCTCCCACTCGGCCTTCAGGCTATGGTAGACCACCTCGGAATCATATTGCGCGCCCACACCGGCCAGGAACTTGCGCTCGGCTTCGGGGATGCCCAGGCGACAGATCCCCGCCGCCAACAGCAGCGCATTGTTAGGTTTTGTCGTTATGTTCTACAGTGATTACGACTTTTCCTTTGGCGTGTCCTGCTTCCAGATAGCGGATGGCGTCGGCAACGTCACGCAACGGGAAACGTCGATCGATGACCGGGGTCACCTTGCCGGCTTCAATCAGCTCTTTCATAAAAATCAAATCCTGTTGGTTGGGTTTCGCCAGCACGTTCCCCATTTTCTGATTGCTGTTTCTTGAGCGCCAGGGGCCGAGGAGCATGGCTTCGAACATTTGCGCCGTGGAACCGCCGGTCATGACATAAATGCCCTGGGGACTCAAGGCACGCTGATAGGCTGAAAGCGGCTGATAGCCATTCGCTGCCAGAATCAGGTCATACCGCTCTCCATTTTGGGTGAAATCTTCTTGCGTGTAATCAATGACATGGTCTGCCCCCAGCGCGCGCACCATTGCCATTTTGCCTGTGCTGCACACGGCGGTGACTTCAGCGCCAAATGCTTTGGCAATCTGCACCGCAAAGGTGCCCACGCCGCCGGACGCGCCATTGATCAGCACCTTCTGCGCGGGCTGAATTCGTCCGTGGTCGCGCAGACCCTGGAGGGCGGTGACGGCCGATACCGGTACGGTGGCGGCTTGCTCGAAGGTCAGATTGGTTGGTTTCAGCGCAAATGCGTTTTCAGGCGCAGCAACATACTCGGCAAATGCGCCAAAGCCACAATGGGACAAGTCCCCGAATACCTCATCACCGGGCTGAAATTGCGTTACGTTTCTGCCCACGGCTTCCACCCGCCCCGCTACGGCAGCGCCGAGGATACTGTATTTTGGTGTTAACAGTCCATACACGAAGCGCATCAAGAACGGGTCTGCACGCAGCAGATGCCAGTCACCCGCCGCAGTGGAGGCCGCAATAACTTTGACCAGGACTTCAGCGTCTTGCGGAACCGGTTTTTGCACGTCTTCCAGTTTGAGGACATCGGGTGAGCCATAGGTGTGATAGACAATCGCTTGCATAAGGTTTCCTCTTGAGATCGTTCTCATTCAATTCGTATCGAAAATAGTTTGCGACAAGTCGGTATGGCTTCCATTCGGCTCTAGCCTGCGGTTGCTCTCGCTTCAACCATTTTGTCACTAGCTTCCCAGAGACGCGTCCAGGTGGCCTCGTCATAGGTAGCGCGACCCGATGGCGCCGCTTTGCTCTTTTCCCAGTATTTTCCGGTCACGTTTGCCACGGCTGGTGAGGTGGCGAGGTAAAGCGAGGTTTGTGCGCCTTGCGCTGGTGTTACGCCCGCAAAACGCATGAAAAAGCCGATCACGGCGGACGGTGCTGCCCCCAGGTTGCTGGCGAACCCGGTGCGCACCAAGCCAGGGTGCAGCACGTTGGCGGTGACGGCTGTCCCTGACAGGCGTCGCGCCAGTTCATAGCTAAACAGGATGACGGCGAGCTTGGAGCGCCCGTAGGCATTGAAGACGAAATTCCCCTTCTCAGACTGCAAATCGTCGAAATCGAGATGCGCTCCTTTGTGCGAGTCTGAGGAGACGTTGACAATGCGGGCCGGCGCGCTGGCTTTCAGCGTATCGAGCAGTAAAGTGGTCAGCAGAAAGGGGCTCAGGTGGTTGAGGGCAAAAGTGCGCTCAAACCCTTCGGCGGTGACCTGTCGCTTGCCAAACGCTGCGCCCGCGTTATTGACCAGCACATGCAACTGCGGGTATTTTGCCTTGAACTGATCGGCTACTCGCCGGACCTCCGCCATGATCGACAGGTCGGCGACGAGTGCTGCCACTGCGTCATTCCCGCTGATCTGCTTGATCTCGCTCACCACTGCTGCACACTTGGCCGGGTTACGGCCCACAATGACGACGGTTGCGCCCATCTGCGCCAGCGCCTGCGCGGTTGCCTTGCCGATGCCGTTGGTGGCGCCGGTGACAAGGCAGATTTTGCCGGTCATCTGACCGTTCCGCTTTTCTTTCATTTTGTTATCCTTTTTTGATTTATTTGCGTGACAAGCAGAGGCAATGTGTCACTTTCTATTGCCTGCGGCGCTTTGGGCGGCCACTGATGCAGGCCGCCCAAAGCGGGTTGTAGCCAGCGCTATGCGGTCCCCATCACGGCAACCGGCTCGTCACGACTCCTGACCGTAGGCTCGGGCTGGAAACCCTTAATGAGGAGCCAGAATCCCAACGTCAGTTCAAAGAGGCCACCAGGGATCAAGAGCACGAGGCTGATGGGGAGACCGAAGATCTCAGCGGCTGAATGAGCCAGAAGACGAGCAACCCGGTCAGCGCAAAGCCGATATAGGTGCGCAGGTGACGCTGCCAGGGCGTGCGCGGTTCCTTCTCTTCGACCGGCTCTGACGGAATCTCATTTGGGTTCATGTTTGCTTTTGTCTTGGCCTTGTTCTGCTTTGGCCTCGCGTTCCATCTTTTCGAGACGGGTGTAATAATCGGGAAATTCGTTGAGATGAGCCAACGCGATCTTGCCAGTGAGAATCGGGTCATCGCCCGTTACGTCTGTTGCTGGGTCATGCAGACCATGCTCTAACTCGACCTCCAAACCCATGCGATACTGCTCCACATCGAAGCGGCTCCAATCAATACCGAGCTGTTCGCCGATCGCACGGGCTTGCTCGGTCGTGAAATGCTTTTGGGCTGACATGGTATCCCCCTGTTGATAGTCTTAGTTGAAAGCATACAGGCTAACCAGGCGTTTGTCGTCAATGCTGCGCGGGCGCTTGATTTGAACTGGCTGCTGGGGATTGGCGCCACTGCATCTATCTGCTCGTCGCTAGCCTGCCCGGGCACGCCCAGCCAACGAAGCAGGATAAAGTCTCCTCTCCTGAAATCATTGTTCATTTCAGGAGAGGAGATAAGAAAGGGGGTGATTTAGCCCCACATTGACTTCTTCGCAGCGGCTGCCGCCGCCGTGATCTCCTTGGCTGAGGCGTCGAGATTCGCCTTGGCGTCCTCGACCTCACTGCTGTGCTTTTGCACAAACTTGTCCCACTCCGCTTGTGCCTGTGCTTTGGTGTAACCATAGCGCTCTTGCAGTACGCCGAGCAGCTTGTCGGCGCTGCCTTCAGCCTGGGTGAGGTCGTCGTCGGTCAACTTGCCAAAAGTTTCTTTGATGTTGCCCTTGAGTTGTTTCCACTTCCCCTGCAAAATGTTACTGTTCATGGGTTGATCTCCTATCGGTTGAATGGGTGACTTCACTGATCGATCTACAGGTTGCTGAGCATGTGCTGTTGGACACACGCTTCATTTACATCGCAAATACCGCGCAAAGTATGCTTGTACTGACATCAGGTTCGTTCTGCTCGATTAACTCAGGATGGCCTGCGGCAAGACCTCAGGCCCGTCGCCCTTGAGCAGGAATGTATCTGCTCCGGCGGCGAGCGCCTCACCACGCCGAGTCGCCTGGACGGTCAGCACGATCACCTTGATCGCCGGCCACCGTGTCTTGATCAAGTGGATGGCTACCACGCCATCCATCACCGGCATCTGCAGATCGATGACCACCACATCTGGCTGGTGCTCGGCGACCAACTCCACGGCTTCTTGACCGTTTACCGCCTCCCCCACGACCAGGATCTGAGGGAAAAAGGTCAGGATCGCTTTCAGGCCCTTACGAGCCGATAGTTGATCGTCCACGATTAACACGCGTATTGGTTGATTCATGAGCAACCTGGTCAGGTGTGGCTAGAAATTCTGATTGACGACAGTCCATCGAATTAAATAGGACTGCCCAGCGGCGGTCCTATGCACGAGAGATTGGCGATCACTGGTGCGACCGGAGCTTGCATGAGCGCCAGCCCCGCCTAGCGGACGGCGCCGCGCCGGAAGAGATTGAGCACAGCCAGCAGGATGACGGCGCCCAGCAGGGAAACCGCCAGCGCCGCGACGCTGAAAACGTCCTGGTTGATGGTGGGCACGCCAAAGAGGGGCGTCAAGAACATGCCGGCGATGAAAGCGCCCACCATGCCGACAACGATGTTCAGAAATGGACCCTGTTGGGCGTCGGTGCGCATGATCATGCTGGCAATCCAGCCGATCAGGCCACCGGCGATAATCCAGACGAGAAAGTTAATCATGGTTTGTTGCTCCTTGTAATCGGGGGACGGTGAAAGTGATAGACGTAGATAATCGGTAATGGTCTAGTTTGACACGGCCTTTTTTACCGACGATGTTGCCTGGTTGATCCGCTCAACCCGGTCATTGAGAACTTGTTCTCCTTCGTGGCGCAGCGTCTCAACCTGGTTGACGGCTTGCGCCGCGCTATCCTCGATCTGCTCAACCACATGGGAGGCCGCCTTGTCTGCCTGGTGCTTGAGGGCTTCCCCTTGCTCGCGAACCAGTTTTTGCGTCTGTTTCCCGGATTGCGGAGCAAACCACAGGGCTAGCAAGCCCCCGACCACCCCGCCAAGCAGGGCGCCTACGATTAGCCCCGGCAGAAAGTAGTTAGAGCGATGTTGAACGTTTCGCATTACAAATCTCCTCAGTCAGTCTATTCTTGTTCTACATCTTTTTGTGTTGTGGTGAATCTTGCTTTCCAATTCACCTTCACAATCAGTGTAGTTCGATAACAGGGGTTTGTCGTCAACCGTGTGATGATCTTATGCTCAACAAAAAACGACCGCTGTGAGGCGGTCGTATCAACAAATGTTGAAACCCTGGATGAGGTTGTCCGTCAACCCTCTTCGGCTGAGCCGTTCTCCAGCGAGGTGAGACCGGTGCGTAGCGCATACAAGGTGGCCTGGACGCGGTTTGCCAGGTGCAACTTGTCCAGGATGTGGCTGATGTGGGTGCGCACCGTCACCTCTGTCACCGTCAGGCGGTTGGCGATCGTCTGGTTGTCAAGGCCTTTCGCCACCAGGGAGAGCACTTCAAGCTCGCGCGCCGTCAGTGGGTCGGGGATCGGCTGGGTGTGCGGCGGCGGTTGGCGGATTTCACGCAGCAATTTGCGGGCAATGTTGGGCGGGAGCGAGGGTTCGCCCCGATAGACCTGGTGGATGGCCGTCACTAGCTCTTCTGGTTCAGCGTCTTTGAGCAGATAGCCCAAGGCGCCGGCTTTGATCGCTGGGAAGACTTTATCGTCCGTGGCAAAACTGGTGAGGGCAAGGATCCGCACTTTGGGTTGGCTGGCGCTGATCTGCTGGATCGCTGCGATGCCATCCACCTTGGGCATCACTAAATCCATGAGGATCACATCCGGTTTTAGCGTAGTTGCCTGGTCGATGGCCTCTTGCCCATTGGCTGCTTCGCCCACCACGGTGATGCCATCCATCTGAGCCAATAAGGCCATTGTTCCTTTGCGGACAATCGCCTGATCGTCGACGATTAAGACGCGAATCGATGGTTGCGTCATGGATTTTGCTCCTATCACCGCTCAGCGCGCAGCGAATGGGTTGCCTGCGTCACGGGTGCTTCCGGCGGAATGTTTACCGCTACCTGTAGCTTTGTCCCTTGCCTGGGGGCGCTTTCCACCAGCAGGTTGCCCCCAATTTGCTGGACACGGCCTGCGATGCTGCGTAAGCCCAGGCCGCCTCCTTGTACCGTGACCGGGTCAAACCCTACCCCGTCATCCTGAATGGTCAAAACACAGCCCTGATCGGTGAACAGCAAATGCACAGTCACTTGTTCGGCTTTGGCATGTTTGACCACGTTATTCAGGGCTTCCAGGGCAACCTTATAGAGTTCTTCTTCCATCGCGATCGGCAAGGTGTTCTCGCCTTCGGCACGCAGATCGATCTGGAGACCGGCGCGCGCCTCGATCGCTTCCAGGCGTGCTTGCAAGGCGGCCACTAGCCCTTCGTCCTCAAGTACAGGGGGGTGCAAGCGAAACAGCAGCAGGCGCATGTCGGCCATCGCCTGGCGCGCCAGCGTACGCAGTTCTTGGAGATTCTCGCTTGCCTCGGCCTTTTTGTCGGCGGCGAGCGCCAGGCGTGTGGCATCGGCATACAGGATCACGCTGTAGAGCACCTGCGTGACTGAGTCGTGTAATTCGCGCGCCAGCCGCTGCCGTTCATTGATCACGGCCCGTTGCTTCGTTTGCTCGTGGAATTGGGCGTTGGCGATGGCAATGGCGGCTTGATCGGTAAACAAGCCCAGTATGCGCGTGTCATCTTCCGTAAAACCACCGGATTTATTCACCAGGTGCAGGGTGCCAATCACCTCGCCTTTCAGTAAAAGGGGCATCGCAAGGAGTGATTTCAGGTCTGGGTGAGGCTGGATCAGCTGCGGTGAGTTGGCCGGGTCATTAATTCGTAGCGGTTTTTTCTGCAGCACCCCTAGCCCGGAAAGCGAATCGCCGAGCGGTACGCGTTCCAGCTTTGGCACGACATGGCCTGTTTGGTGAAAGACCCGTAGCCAGGTCTCATTTTCCAAAAGCAGCAGCCTTGCCCCTTGGGCGCCGGTCAATTGTTGAGCCTCGCTGCAAACCAGCGCGAGCACATCATCCAGCGTCTGTTGTTGCAGGAGCGCTGCAGTCAAGCGTTGGAGGCTGCTAACTTCGGCTAAACGCCGGTTCGTTTCTTCCTGGTGTTGCGTACGTAAGGCGCCCATAGCAAGGTATAGATTGGCAGTGTTGTTAATGCGACAAAGCTCACCTCTTTGTCGGTTGCTAGCCGCGTCAATTGATGCGGATCGGAGATAAACATTTCGAGCAGGCGGTCAAAAACGAGGAGCCAGAAACCAGCAAATAGCGCGTATGACAAACTTATTCGTAAGGCGGTTTGTAGATTGTTGTTTCTCAAGCACCTACCCCAGTTGCTCGATCTGAAACGGCGCGCAATTGAGCTGTTTGTGAAGGCGTTGTCTATTTTTTCGTTTAAGAATACCATATGAGACTATCTTTTATTCAAGTCTCCGCCAAAGAATAGGGCCACCCTCAATTTCTTACGGGCAACCTCGGCGTTGTCCTATGCGTATAGGGAAAGAACGCTGGAGAGAAGAGCAGATCCACTTAAGGGCACATAGTGACTGAGACTTTTCGTGGCGCCATACCCCAAATGCGTTGCAATGATGCGCGTCTGGGGCGCGCCGTGTTGGAGCAACTCTTCGATGCGCGCCCGATCCTTATCGTACATACTCTTCTGAAGCGTTCCCTTGGGTTTTCCCAGCGCCACACCCTGGGCTTTTTTGGCTGCCAGGGCCTCTTTGGTGCGCAGGGAGATAAAGTCTCGCTCAATCTCAGCAAACAGTGCGAGGAGGGTTACCATGACTTTAGCCGTCATGTCTGGCGCTTCATCGCTGAGGAGCAGGTTCTGCTTGATGATGATGACCGTGACCCCCAAAGTGACCAACTGATTGATGAGGATAATCACCTCGCCTGTACTTCTGCCGAGTCGGCTTAACTCGGTCACTAGCAGGATATCTCCTGGCTCCAGCCGCTCCTGAAGCTCCTCAATGCGGCGCTGTCGGCTGTCCTGCCGGCTCGAAACGGTCACCTCGATGAACTCATCGATGGTACGCTTTGCCCGGTGGGCATATTCCAGGATCTCGTGCCGCTGGTTTTTGGCATCTTGTCGATCCGTCGAGGCCCGAAGATAGGCCAGTGTTTTCCCCATATCTCACCATAACCTTTTTGCACTCGTAAGTGGTGTCAATCTGCGCTAAAGATAGCATAGGTTATCATGCGACGAAACCGGAAGCATTAACGAACGTTTTCAGGGACGAGCATCATGGCCGCCATTGAACGCACCGCCTATCCGCGCTTCAAGCAATCCCTCACCCAACTTGAACTCGATGAGTTCTACACCCCGACGGCTACGGAGGTCGCTTTTGTCCATCAAGCTGCGACCGGCAAACAGCAGCAGTTGACTTTGATGATCTTGCTCAAGGCCTTTCAGAAGCTGGGCTACCTGCCCCAACTGCGCCAGGCGCCCGCACCTATTCAGACGCATATTGCCCAGGCTATGGGCTGGCTGCTGCCGCCCGAACCCCGGCCTGTGCCCCCGACCACTCGCCTGCGGTACCGGCGGGCCATTCATGCCTACCTGGCTATCAAACCGTATCGAGCGGGGGGCGCCGCCGTTGTGGAGCAGCGCGTGCGCCAGGCCGCCCAGACCATGAGCGACCCGGCCGACCTGATCAACGTTGCCATTGAACAACTGGTCGTCGAGCGTTTTGAACTACCCGCCTATCGGACGTTGGACGAGATGGTCAACCACCTTCGCCATCAAGTCCATCAGCAACTGTACGATCAATGCACAGCCTCATTGACGCCGGAACAGATGGCCATCCTGGACTTACTCCTGGTACGGGAGGTCGGGGAAACTCGCCATGCCTTTACTCGCCGCAAGGCATTGCCGCGCACTGCATCGCTGCAGTCGGTGCGTACCTGGGAGGAGCACCTGGCTTGGCTGGAAAGCATTCTCGACCCCCAGCCCTTCATCGTGGCGCTGACCAGTACCAAAGTGGAGCAGTTTGCGGCGCAGGCCTACCAGATGGAAATTAGCGACATCCAAGGGGTGCGAACACCGAAGCGGCGCTACACATTGCTGCTCTGCCTGCTTCATCAGATGCAGGTGCGCACGCGGGACCAACTGGTGACCATGTGCCTCAAACGCCTGCACCTCCTCCACAATCGCGCTAAACAACGGCTGCACGACCTCCATGACCAATATCGCGAACTGACCGAGACGATGGTGGATGCGCTGGCCGAGATCGTTCATCAGGCTGATGAAACGGAGAAGTTAGGGGAGGGAGAAAAGGATATCCGCCTGGGCCGGCAGGTACGCCAGGTATTGCAGGCGAATGGTGGCAGGGAGAAGCTCAGGCAGGAGTGCGAGATGCTGCAAGCCTACCACGACAACAACTATCTGCCCTTGCTGCACCATTTTTATCGCCCGCAGCGGCAGCTGCCCTTTCGCTTGACCGAATGCCTGCGCATCCGGTCGGCGACCCAGAACCAGCCGCTGCTGCAGGCGCTCGCTTTCATTCACGAGCACCGTCACGGGCACGGCTCCCACGCGCCGGCGGCGATTGAGCTGGGGTTTGCTAGCCCGCGCTGGCAGGCATTGATTCGGGAGCGGGTGAATGGTCAGATCCTGTACAACAAGCAGTACCTAGAGATCTGCGTCTTCAGCTCCATCGCCGACGGGCTACGCAGTGGCGACTTATATGTAGAAGGTTCGGAAACCTATGCCGACTTCCGCACCCAACTCCTGTCCTGGCCGGAGTGCCAACCGCGGCTGGCTCCCTACTGCCGGGCCGTGGAGTTGCCGGCCTCCGCCGAGGCCTTTGTTGCCGACCTACGCCAGCGGTTCATTGACCTGGCCCAGCGGGTGGATGCAGACCGTCAGCAGAGAGCGACCTTTCCTTTGACGCCGCGCCCTCGGGCTCGGATCCGAAATTGAGTGCTCCGGTTCCGCGCTACCTGATTACGGTCTTCGGGTACGGCTGTGATCTGGGACCCGCGCAGACGGCCCGCCATGCCCGCACGCTGGCGACCGAGCGGGTCATCGGCTGCATCAATGCCCAGCATATCACCGCTGAGAAGCTGGATGCCGCCATCCGCGACCTGATCGCCGAGTACGCCCGCTTTCGTCTCCCCTTTGTCTGGGGCAGCGGCCAAAGCGCTATCGCCGATGGTACGCATCATGAGCTGTACGAAAACAATCTGCTAGGCGAACGCCATATCTGCTACGGCGGGTACGGTGGCATCGCCTACCACCCCATCTCCGACACCTACGTGGCTTTATTCAGCCACTTCATCGCCTGTGGGGTCTGGGAAGCAGTCTACATCCTGGACGGACTGCTCAAGAACCAGTCGGTCCTCTAGCCTGATACGGTCCACGCCGATACGCAGGGACAGTCGGAGGTGGTCTTTGGGCTGGCCCACCTGTTGGGGATCAAACTGATGCCCCGGATGCGCAACTGGAACAAAGTGGCTATGTACCGGCCCGACCGGACGGTCACCTATCGGCACATCGAACCTTGGTTCACCCGTTATGTAAATTGGGCGCTAATCGAGGAGCATTGGCCGGATATGATGCAGGTCGTCCTGTCGATTCACCAGGGCAAAGTCTTACCCTCCTGGCTGCTACTTTCAGCCCCTATCTCACCGAGCACATTAAGCGGTTTGGGGAGTACGTGATTGACACGGAGACAATTCCCTCACCCTTGCAGCCGGACAAGCCATTTCTGACACCAGTAGGGTTCTCCAATAGCCTGGGATAGGAATGATTTTCTGCAAAGTGGTTATTTTTCGGACGTATTACGAATTTACCCCTAGATCGATGCGCAGACGCTGGCGTCGCCCAGCCAGCGAATCACGCTGACTTTCTGGCAGCCATTCAGCAATCTTGCGGATGAGCCCTTGCACCTCTTCACTGTTCGGCGCGCCGGGACCAAAGGCTTCCATCAAAAAAGCCAGGGTGTTCAATTCGACTTCGGTGAGGGCAACAGGACTGAATGCGCCGTAACTGAGGAGTTGATACTGGCCATCCTGATAGGGGATGTCGATGCCTAAACCACGCAAGCGCTCGATGTCATTTTCCAACCGCTTTTGTCCGGCCTTCTGATTGCGTAGCCATAAATACATCCACAATTTTGCCACCCAAATAGCCAAACCCCAGAGCCAGCCTGCGGCCCCATCCCACTTTCAGTGGGGTGCTCGTACAACCCAAACTCAAAACTTTGATCGACTCTTTCGGCCACTCGAGGACACCGATCGCTTCCACCACCGCAAGACCGACAGGGTTGTTGGCAAATAACCCACCATCCACCAGGGGTTTCCCTGTCAACAGCCGGTGTGTAGGGAAAAACGTGGGCCCCGCCGATGTCGCCAGGGCCACATCCACGGCCTTCTCCTTGTAGTCTCGCGCAAAGCGCCAATGATGCGACGTCTTGAAGATGTGTACACCACCGGTATCAAGATCAAGAGCTGGGATCACAAGCCGGGTTGCACTTTCCCCAAGCCTCTTCGGGCCAAACTTTGCTTCGAGCGCTTCTTTCAAAGGCTGGTCGCTGTACTTTGCAAACAACAATTGTCTGAGGGTCCTCCGGACGCTCCGATTGCCGGCAAAGACCTTGCCCCCTAGCTCCTCATAGAGCGCAGCTATCTCCTGGGCAGTAAAGCCAAGCCCAAGCCCCAAGGCAATGATCCCACCGGTTGACGTACCAACAATCAAGTCAAAATACTTTCCAACGCTATCCCCAATCGAATCTTCAATTTCCCGGCTTGATTCGGCTCAAACCTGATGGAACTATTCATACCATCGTGCTCAAACAAACTCATCCCTATGCTCATCTTTTCCATCAGGCTTTTGCTCATTATCTCGCAATTGATGATTTGTCGCTTATTTTGGGCAAAATCTAGGTCAAGAGTTCTTGCTCAAGTGGCATCCCGCCTGTTCGGATCGACAGGCACCGCATAGCGGTCGGCTAGCTGGGTACGCCAGCCTGCCTCGAATTCGGCAGACGGCACGCCATAGACGGCGGGGAGGCGCGTGTCCCAGCTTTCGGATTGACCCAAACTCACCACCAGCGCCGGCTGCCGCTCATGTCCGCTCCATCAGACCTTCATAGCCGCGCTTGACAATCGGCGCGATAATACAACTGCTGAAGAAGCACAAGCCTTGCCGGACTCCAAAAAGGCAATTGGTCAGATCATGGCGTATCCATCGGTCGTAGAGGTTCATACCTTTGGGAAAAGGTGCAGTGAATCATGTCGAGGGTGTTCAACAAATCTGTCCGTTCTCCAGTTCTGATTGGCCGCCAGGTAGAGGTCGCGAGCCTGCACGCGCTCATCGACCAGGCCAGACAGGGACAAGGGCAGGTGGTGCTGCTCACCGGCGAGGCAGGGATCGGGAAATCCCGCTTAGCTGCCGAAGTCAAAACCCTGGCGCAGGGTTTTCTGGTGCTCCAGGGCAACTGTTTCCCCACGGACCGCTCGGCTCCCTATGCGCCGCTCCTCGACCTGTTAGGGTCTGCACAGACAAAAGAGCTGCTGGCCCGCTTCACCGCCAACCTGGAACCACTCGCCCGCGAACTTGGGTTGCTTTACCCTGGTCTCGTGCCGCTGCCATCTGGCGAAACACACTTGCGACCGCTTGAGCCAGAACAGGAAAAACGCCGACTTTTCGTAGCGCTCATCCAATTCTTTACGGGCTTGGCTGCGCAACAGCCCGTTCTGCTCCTGGTAGAGGATCTCCATTGGAGCGATGAAACGAGCCTCGAGTTCCTGCACGCGCTGGCGCGCCGCTGTGTCGCCCACCCGCTGCTGCTCGTGCTGACTTACCGGCATGACGAGATCCACCCAGGTTTGAGCCATTGGCTCGCACACCTGGACCGTGAACGCCTGGCGCAAGAGTTCGTCTTGACCTCACTCTTGCGCAGCGAGGTCGAGGCGATGCTGGAGGTCATCCTTGAGCGCCCCAGTTCGCTGCCGATAGCAACCTTCGATGTCATTTACGAGCTGACAGAGGGCAATCCTTTTTTCATTGAAGAGATCCTAAAATCGCTCATCACCGCAGGTTCTTTTGCTGCCGCGCCTGAGCGGTGGGAAGGCCAGCCCTTGGATGAACTGCCCATCCCACGCAGTCTCCAAGGCGCGGTGCAGCAGCGCCTTGACCAACTAAGCGAGGCCGCGCGGCAGGTGTTGAGCCTGGCCGCAGTCGCAGGCAGGCGTTTTGATTTTTCTCTCCTCCAGCGGATCACGAAAGCTGATGAAGCGGAACTCCTGCGGCTGATGAAAGAGTTGATCGCGGCGCAACTGGTCGTGGAAGAATCGGCGGAGCAGTTTGCCTTCCGGCATGCCCTGACCCGCGAGGCCATTTACCGACAACTCCTGCTCCGCGAGCGCAAGGCGCTGCATCACACGATTGCCGAAACGATCGAATACCTCTTTGCCCCTACGCTGGATGCTTACCTCACCGAGGTAGCGTATCACTTTTATGAGGCGGGTGTCTGGGACAAAGCCCTCGCGTATGCCCAGCGCGCCGGGGAAAGAGCGCTCGCCCTGTACGCGCCGCGGGCCGCGATCGAACAGTTCACGCGGGCGTTGAAAGCAACCCATCACCTGGCACCAGCGCCGCTGTCCCCCTTGTATCGCCTGCGTGGGCAGGCATATGAAACACTTGGCGAATTCGAACATGCGCACAGCGATTACGAGCGTGCCTTCCATGCTGCCCGTGATGCTCACGACGGCCGGCTGCAATGGCAGAGCGTCGTTGACCTCGGCTTTCTCTGGGCGGGGCGCGATTATGAACGGGTAGGGTCGTTCTTTCGAGAGGCGGTGCGGCTCGCACAGCAGCTCGCGGATCCGACCTTGCATGCGCACAGCCTCAATCGCCTGGGCAACTGGCTGGTCAACACCGGTCAGGTTGCAGAGGGATTGCAAGCCCATCAACACGCGCTTGATGTGTTCCAGGGGCAGCAAGATCGGGCAGGGATGGCTGAAACCTTTGACCGGCTCGGACACGCGCTGGCTTGGACCGGCAATATGGTGGAAGGGGCGCAGCAGCATCGACGAGCGATCGCTCTCTTTCGGCTCCTGGGGGACAAGAAGGGCCTGATCTCGACGCTTCCGAACGCCAGTATCGGTAGCTGCCCTGCGCTGGCTGAAACGGTGGGCGTGGTCATTCGGGAAGTAGAGGAGTGTGAACGCGATGCGATAGAAGCAGCTGAACTGGCACGCCAGATTGATTGGCCGGCAGGCGAAGCCTATGCTGAACTCAGCACAGGATTACTGCTTGCCGGCTTCGGGCAGTTTGGCCGGGGACTGGCCCATGCACACAAGGCCCTCCAACTGGCGATAGAGATCGAACACCAGCAGTGGATCGTCGGAGCGCATTGCATCTTAGGGCAAATCTACGTACTTATGCTCGAACCCGCACGAGCGCTGCACCATTTGGATACAGGGTTGCCCCTGGCCGAGAAGCTTGGCTCAGCCTGGTGGACAGGCAATCTCAGAGCCTACCAGGCGCTGGCCTACCTGCTTGAAGACCAGCGCAAGCAGGCTGAGGCAACGCTCCAAGCAGCAATGACACGAGAGCAGGAGCCACGTACCCTGACCGAGCGGCGCCTGGCCTGGGTCGAGGGAGAGCTTGCCCTCGCACAAGGTGAGCCACAGCTCGCCCTACAGATGGCCGAACGATTGATCACCTCCGCACCAGGAGAGCCGCGCACCCAGCCGATTCCCCGGCTCTTGAAACTCAAGGGGGAGGCGCTGGTCGCCTTGAAACGCCTGAGTGAGGCAGCCCAAGCGTTGGAAGAGGCGAAACGTGGTGCGCTGGAGCGTCGCGAAGCTCCGCTGCTGTGGCAAATTCACGGCTCACTTGGGCGAGTCTACCGCTTGCTCAAGCGTGAGCAGGAGGCGAACAACGCATTGGTTGCTGCGCGGGAAAGGATCGAGTCGCTGGCGCAAACGATTGACGATGCCGAGTTGCGTGCGCATTTCTGCCAAAGGGCGCTCGTATCCCTACCAAAAGCAAAGCGCATGTCGGCGAGACGGGCCGAGGCCGAAAAGTTTGGCGGCTTAACCGAGCGCGAACGCGAAGTTGCAGCGCTGATCGCGCAGGGAAAGTCCAACCGTGAGATCGCTGACAGTTTGGTGGTCAGCGAACGAACGGTCGAATCGCATGTAGGCAATATCTTGTTGAAGCTGGGTTTCGCCTCACGAGCGCAGGTGGCAGCCTGGGTGGTCGAAGTCGGGTTGATAAGCGGTGACCCGCCCACCGCTCAAAGCAAAGAATAGCCCACTTCTCTGGCTCGCACATTTTCTCCGTACTCCCTCTGTTCTGCTCTCCTCAAAATCTCCGTACTCTTTCCTGCCCGCTTGCGTGTTTTCCACGATGAAGTGTGAAGGCCTTTTGCGTACACTCCTGGTGACACTTGCGTGAGGTCTAGAAAACCGCTACACCATCGGTGCAGGAAACCTCGCCATGGGGGTTTCGTGACCAAGGCAGGTACGGTCAAGTGACAATGCATGGAACAGAAAGGAGTGGCGCATCATGGGTACAGCACAAGTCCAAGGGAGCCTGTGGGGGGCACGGCCGCAGGACTATGCAGAGATCGTGGAACCATTTACCCGCCCCCTCTACGAGGCGGTCTTCCAGGCAGCAGAGGTTGGAGCGGGAACCCGGCTCCTCGACGTGGGCTGCGGGCCAGGGCTGGCGGCGCAGCTTGCATCCGTGTGCGGTGCGTACGTCGCGGGCCTGGACGCAGCGGAGACGTCGCTCGCGATTGCGCGTAAGCGCACGCCGGAGGGCGACTTCCGCGCCGGCGAGATGGAGGATCTGCCGTGGGCCGATAACACCTTCGACATCGTGACCGGCTTCAATGCCTTCCAATACGCGGCTGACGTGGTGAATGCGCTCCGCGAGGCCAGACGGGTTGCCAAGCCCGGCGGCCGCGTGGCGATGGCCGTCTGGGGACGCGCCGAAGACTGCGAGACGGTGGCGACGGTAACCGCCCTACGCCAGTTCCTGCCGCCCCCTCCGCCCGGCGCGCCGGGCCCCTTTGCGCTGTCGGCGCCGGGGCGCGTCGAGGGGCTGCTGCAACAAGCTGGGCTGGCGCCGCTGACCAGCGGCGAGGTAGACTGTCCCTTCGAGTTCCCTGACCTGGAAACGGCGGTGTGCGGGCACATGTCAGCGGGGCCAGCGGCGGTCGCCATCCGGCAGGCAGGCGCCGAGGCAGTGCAACACGCAATTGCCGAGTCGCTTGCATCTTTTCGGACGAGCGAGGGCGGCTACCGCCAGCGTAACCGGTTCCGCTACGTGATCGCCGCGGCCTGACCACGGCGTCGCTTATCTGCGAGGGGATGGTCCACAAATCTATTTCAGGTTTGGCCGCCCGTCTGACGGGCGGCGAGATCAATGTCCGTGGAAGATAAGTAAGGAAAGGAGTGTAACATGATCCTCATCATTGGGGCGACCGGTCTGGTAGGCGGCCTGATTGCCCGTCAGCTTCTCCAGAACAGGCAAGATGTCCGCATACTGGTACGGCCAAACTCTCCCTACCAGCCGCTGGTTGAGGCAGGGGCGCAGCCGATCTTTGGTGATTTAAAAGACCCGCTGTCGCTGGCGCCTGCCCTGGCGGGGATCGATACCGTGGTCTCGACGGCCACTGCCGGTCAGCGTAGCGGGAAGGACACCATCGACAGCGTCGATTTAGCAGGTAACCAGAACCTGATCGATGCGGTTGCACGGGCAGGTGTGCAGCAGTTCATCTTTGTCTCGGCACTGGGCGCCACCCCAGACAGCCCAGTACCACTGATGCGGGCCAAGGGGATGGCCGAAGCCCGGCTGCGTGATAGCGGCATTGGCTATTCCATCCTGGCGCTCAACGGGATTATGGACGTCATGTTGCCCTGGATCGTGGGCGGGTTGGCGCGGACCGGGCAGCCTGTCACGCTGGTCGGCGAGGGACGCCGCCGGCACAGTTGGGTGGCGGCAGCCGACGTGGCGGCGTTTGCTGTGGCGGCCATCGGCCACCTAGCGGCGATGAATCAGCGTCTCGTTATCGGCGGGCCAGAAGCCGTCTCCTGGCGGGACGTGGTCGCTACCTACGAGCGGGTGCTGGGCCGCCCCATTTCTGTGCAGACGATCGCACCGGGCGAGTTGCTCCCCAACCTCCCCCCGGTGCCTGGCCTGGCCGATGCCCTCAGTAGCGTGATGGCTTTTTTGGAGACGTTTGACTCCCCCATCGAGATGGCAGAGACGGCGCGCACCTTTGGCGTGCGGTTGACCCCACTGGAGGGGTTCGTGCGCCAAGAGATGGCGAGCGCACCATCGCCTCGGCCTGACGGCCTCGCTCATGCCTAGAACCTTTCCGTGTCATATTTCATCAATATTCAAACAGTAGCATCTCGCAAAAAGGAAGGTTTTCGAGACCTCATACCAGAGGTAAAAAAGCCAAACATAGAACAAACTACCCCCGATTCCTTCCCATACACGCGGGGCCGGGCTGCAGCTCCCAACAGCCGTTAGCAGGCCCCAGCGGCCTGTTATGGTGCAGCCTGGAACGGC
>QEUW01000667.1 GCA_003577005.1 Chloroflexota bacterium
CATCACCTCCACCAGGCTGGCGCGCGTCATGCGGGCGACATAGCCCAACTCCACCGCGGTAAGGGTGAGCACAGGCAGGGCAATCAGCCGCAGGTTGTAGATGTCGCGATCGCTCAAGAAGACCGCAGTGGCGGGCAGCCACCGTAACCAGATCCCCAACACCAAAATGAGAAAGATGCCGGTAACAAACTCAGGCGTGGCCGTGAATGCCAGCCCGCTGATCGAAATAACGCGGTCGGGCCAGCGCCCGGCGTTGATCCCGGCCAGGATGCCCAACAGCAGCGCCAGCGGCATCACGACGGCAAAGGCCAGCCCGGCCAGCACCATCGTGTTGCGCACCCGCGAAAAGAGCGTCGCTGCGACCGGGCGACCATATTGTAACGACATCCCTGGGTCGCCGCGGATCAGCCCTTTGCGCAGCGGGATATAATCCTGCGGCCCATCGCTCATCTGCCGCAGGCCGGCTTTGGTCAGTTCAAAGACTTCGGCGGCCTCGCCCCGCACCCACATGACCGCATTGTTGTTGGTATCTACCCCCCAGAAGACCTCGCTGCCGTTCTCCTGCTGCCAGACATCTCCCGCGGGTTGCTGCACCGTCGAACCGTCCTCCTGACGGACAAGGGCAACCAGTTCCCCTTGCCTCATTTGCCAGCGGAGCAACTGCCCATCTACCTGCGCCCACCAGTCGGCGTCTCCTGTACGCGGGTTGGGCTGCGTGACCAATGGGTGGCCCACTACACGGCTTGCGCGCCAGTCGCTGCCCACCAGCCAATCGAGATAGCGCTGCCAGGCCGGCTCATCCAATCCCAGTTGGTTGTCATACGAGGCCAGTGATTCGGGTGTCGCAAAGACACCCAAGATCTGCACAGATACCTTGCGCCCCACCACCTCCATCAACGTGAAGAGGGCAACCGACACCAGCAACATGGTAATGACAGTAGAGACGGTGCTGCGAATGAGAAAACGGGCCATGCGGTAACTCCTCATGGTTAATGGTTAATGGTTAATGCTCAATGCTCAATGACTCCTGCAATGGTTCGGGCCGGTAGAAATCATTGGCTATTGAGCATTAGCAATTAACCGTTGAGCATTCCTTACGCTTCTTTCCAGACTTCAGCCATCAAGTCGTAGCTGGTGGGGTGGGCCACCACATTGTGGAATTCAGAGCGCGTGATGTTCCAGACATATTTCCAGAAGCTGTTGAAGATCGGGCCACGTTCGATAAAGATATCCTCGATTTCGCCCATCACGACGCGCCGCTCCTCTACATCCAGCGTTCGCTGCGCTTCTGCCAGCTTCTCGTTAAACTCTTCGTCGGCCCAGCGTGTCTCGTTCCAGGGTACGGGATTGCCGTCGGCGTCAACCGTGTAACCGGCCGCCAGCGCCATTGTGGCCAGGGGGCGGTGCGTCCAGGCAGTAATGCCCAGGTCAACCTCGGTCCAGCGATCCCAATAGCCATTGGGGTCGGTGATGTCGAGCTCAATTTCAAAGCCGGCGGGGGCGGCCAGTTCGCGCAACGCCTGGGCGATTTCTGGCTCACCTTCGTCATTCTTGGTCGCCAGGGTGACCCGCAACGGCAGTTCGATACCCTTCTCAGCCGCGTACTCTTCGAGCAGTGCGCGCGCCGCTTCGGGATCGTACGCTGGAATCGGACGTTCCGCATACTCTGGGTGGATCGGCGCCACATGGGCGTCGATGCTCAGGTCGCCCTGCCCGCGATAGGAGAGTTGCAAGATGCGCTCACGGTCCTGGCAGAGTTTCAGCGCATTGCGCACCCGCACATCATCCCATGGTTCCAGATCGACGCGCATCCGGCCAACCAGGGCCTGGGCCGTGCTCGCTTCATAGACAGAGAGGCCAGGCTGGTCTCTGAGCGCTTCCCAGTCGGCCGCGTTGGGGTTATACATACTGTCCACCTGGCCGGAGAGCACGGCAGCCACGGCTGCGTCATGATCCAGAGAGACATACGTCAGGGTGTCCAGATAGGGCAACGGGTTGCCGTCCTCACCCATACGCCAGTAATCGCTGCGGGCCTGGAAGACCGCACGCTCGCCCTCGGCATACTCTTCAAGCGTAAATGCGCCGGTGCCAATTGGCTGCTGGAGCCAATCGCCCTCAAAGTTGCGGTGGAGGATCACAGCCGGGTACTGGTTGAGATCTTCCGGCACACTGATGCTCGGCTCATTCAAATGCAGGCGGATGGTGTAGTCGTCCACCCTTTCCACATTTTCGATGCCACCCAGGTAGCCCAAAAAGCCCAACATACTCGAGCCGACATCGGGGTCGAGCCACTGGCTAAAGGTGTAGATCACATCATCGGCAATCAACTCGTCACCGTTGTTAAAGGTCACACCCTGGCGCAGATAGAGCGTCCACGTCTGGACATCATCGCTCGCCTCCCACCGGTCCAGCAGATGGGGCCGTGTGATATTGTCTGCCCCCACTTCGGTAAGATATTCGTTCACCTGGCGCACGACGTTGCCACCCTGAATCCAGGAGAGGCGCGCCGGGTGGTCGATGCGCTGCAGTTGCATAGCGCTTGTCCAGGCGCCGCCGCGCGTGATGCCTCCGGTGGCAGCGGCAGGTTGGCCATTGGTCTGCGCCGCTGGGGCTGCCGGGGCGACCGGAGCACCGGTTGGTCCACAACCGGCCAGGGCATAGGCCGCTGGCGCCGCCACACCGAGGAGCGTGGCAAAGCGGAGGAAATCGCGCCGGTTGATCTTGCCCTTACGCATGTCGCTGGCGGCGTCCAGAACGGCAGGATGGATCTTGCGTGTCGTCGTCATAGAAACGCTTCTCCTTTTGTAATTGAACGATCTTGGTCAAAACGATCCTGATCAAAATGAA
>QEUW01000668.1 GCA_003577005.1 Chloroflexota bacterium
TCGCGCCACTGTCCAGAGCGCCGGCAGTTCTTGGCCGAGCCAGGCCAGGTCGCGCAGGCGTTCCTGTTCCGCCCAGCGGGGAAGGTGTGGGCTGCGCTCGCTATTGAGCATATATGCATAGTATAGCAGGCGCAGCAAGGCGGCAGATCGTCTCCGGACAGCGCTAGCCGCGCACAACCCCCGCCCATCCGAAATCCTTCCGGCAGCTGCTGCGCTGGCGGGATGGCGCGCTGTGCCAGCTTGGTAAATTGGCCTAGCTGCGGCACACTAGAGCAGGGCATGTTTCCCGCCGGTGCACCGGTACCGGCACCAGGACCAGACGACACCTAGTTGTGGCCACTGAGCGCGACCCTGAGCACGACGACCAGTCTCCCGAGGAGCTGGCCGCCAACCTGATCACGGTCACGGAGGCTGCCCGGATCAGCCGGCTGACGTCCAGCTTTATCCGCCGCCTGCTGCGCCGGGGCGAGATCCCCGGCGTCAAGCGGGGCAAGACCTGGCTGACCACCGAGGCCGCCCTCCGCGACTATCTCAAACGCGACCGCCGTCCGGGCCCCAAGCCCCGATAGTCAACCTGGCGAGACGCGGGCGTTGGCCGATTTGACAATTAGTACCGGTATAGGTACGATCTCGCGCCAAGCAGGTCTGCGCGTGCGGCGTTGTTTTTCGGATGGGTCCGAGGGGAGGTGAGGGCCATGCGTGGCGGCGGCAGCGGCGGTTGATCCTTGCCGGGATGGGGACCGCGGCCCCATCCCGCCCACTGCGCGTCTTACCAATGCCAGCGCAGCGTGTAGATTTCCAAGTAGTGAGCCTGGCGCGTCTCCCACACCACTTGCTGGCGGCCGTCGAGCAGGGTCTGGAAATGCTCGGCGCCCAACACCTGGGTGTGGTGGCGGCTGCGCGCCTGTACCGTGGCGCGCCGGCAGGGACGTTCTAAGGGAAAAATCACGGCCAGCCGCAGATGGCGCGTGGGATGGCGGATCTCGGCCTGCTGCCACTCTTCGGCCTGGGTGAAGCCGTCTTGAACGGTGCGCTCGATCAGGAACTCGGTGATGTCACCCTTGCGCTTGGTCTCGCGCAAGCTGATCAGGATGTTCCAGCGGTCGCCCTCTTGGTAGCGGTCTACGGCCACGCCAGGCGAGCAGCGGTACGCGGCAAAGATGTCGCCGTCGCGTAGGGTAGGGGCAGGGCGCACCTTCCAGTCTTGCGATTAGCGTGTTTCCCCACCCCTCCCACCGAACCGGACATGAGAGTTTCCCCTCATCCGGCTCTCCGGGATTGGTTGCCACCCGTTCCGCGCGGGCGTCCCCAGCCTGAGGCTTGCCGATGACAGCAGTCGCACAGCGTTTGTAGATTGTCCATTTGGTCAGGGCCGTGATGCCTGCGGGCGCGCACGTGGTGCACCTGGAGGTTTCCGGTGCTCCCACATTGCACGCACCGATAGCCATCACGCGCTAGCACCTCCAGCCGGAGTGCTGCCCAGTTGGCTTTCTCCAGGGTGGTGCCCCCTTCCCAGAACACCGGGAAGGGTGTGTCGGCATCGGCCTCGACGGTCGTTGGCTCAGTCAGATACGGATGGGGCGGTTTGTGCCTATAGTAGATCCGCCGGTGCAGATCGGTCATCCGGTAGAGGAACACCAGGTGTCCCTTATCATTCTGGACGCCCAGGTTCCAGCGGTCGTGCTGGCCTAGCCGTTCCCGATGACGATAGGTCCGGATGACCCACCGTGCACCCTGCTTATGGCGCTCTTTCAACCATAGGAACAGACGGTCGTCAGCCCAATAAGCCAGTTGCTTAGCGACAGCCGTCGCATTGGCATACACATAGTATTGGTTCCAGCCACGGAGCACCCGGTTCAGGCCATAGATCTTTTCGAGCGGAGATTGGTAGCACGTCGCACGGCAGGTCAGGTTCTTGACCGTCCGCTTGAAACGTTCCACGCTCTTTGCGCTCGGTGTGACCTGTAGCCACGGCTTCTTGTTCTTGGGCAATCTCCAGCGCAGGTGAAAGCCCAAGAAGTCGAAGCCATCGGTGACGTGGGTGATCTGGGTCTTCTCCAAGGAGAGTTCCAGTTGGAGTCGATCCCACAATACTTGTCGAGCTTCTTCCCGCAGCCGTTCGGCTTCTGCGTGTGGCCCATTGCAGAGCAGCACGAAGTCATCCGCATAGCGCGTGAGGATACAGTTGCCGATTCCGGCTGTGCGCCGTTTCCGCTTCTGGTAGGCTGTCAAGCCACCATAGTGTTGCCACCACCATTGATCAAACTCGTGCAGATAGATGTTCGCCAGCAATGGCGACAGGATGCCGCCTTGTGGAGTGCCTTCTGCGGTGGGCTGGAAGACCACGCCCTCCATCACCCCCGCTTTGAGCATCTCTGCGATCAGGTCGAGCACGCGTTGATCCCGCACACGGCGTCGAATCAGCTTGAGCAGGATGGCGTGCTGGACATGGTCGAAGCAGCCCTTGATATCGCCCTCGATGACCCACAGATACTTGTTGCGCGTGGTGATTCGGGTCTTGCACGTCCAGATACAATCCATGGTGCGACGGCCCGGACGGAAGCCATTGGAACAATCCAGAAAGTCACTTTCCCAGATGGGTTCCAACAACAGCTTGAGGACCATCTGGACGACCCGGTCTTTGATGGTGGGGATGCCTAATGGACGCAGTTTGCCGTTCGCTTTGGGTATCCACTGGCGACGCACCGGCTGTGGGTGGTAGGTTCCTGCCTTCAGCTCAGCACGCAACCCTTGAATAAACTGGGCTTGGGCATCTGCGTCGGCGGCGGGACGAAGCCTGCGGCGGCGGCATTGTCGGGGGCCTCCGCCTTGCGCGCGCCGCCG
>QEUW01000094.1 GCA_003577005.1 Chloroflexota bacterium
TGGTTGGCCTACGCCTTTGACCAGTTGGGGTTGACTGACCTCATCGCCTTCTCGCACCCTGACAACCCGGCCTCGGTGCGGGTGATGCAAAAGTGCGGCTTTCACTTCCTGCGCCAGGATCAAGTTGGCGGGATGGAGGTGGTGGTCTACGGTATCGCAAAGCAAGCCATCGCGCGGAAGGGATAACTAGTACCGCACCAAAAAAGATTTGACACCCGCGGAGTTCGCGCCCAAAGGGCATCCGCCACGTGCGGACTCCGCACTCGTCATAATTGCTTTGGTCGGGTACTAGGATAGCACGCTCTCCTGGTTATGGGCCTCTTGCAGCGCACGATGTATTGGCACATTCTCCAAAAATGAGCGGCGCAGCGCATCATCCTGAATCCGGGCGGCATATTGTTGGAGCAGATCATATCCTCGTTGCAAGAGGGGGGTCGCACGGGCGTCGTGATTCGCCGCCAGCACCTGGTAGCAGGTGAGATAGACTAGGAACGGTTCGTCCATCCCAACATTCGGCTGCGCTGCTAACCTCGGCAAGATCTCATCTATCCAACGGGATGCCGCTGCTTGCTCTCCCTGCGCCAACTGGACGCGTGCTAGACCAGCCTGGGCCTCGATCAGGGCTGGCTGGATGCCGAGTGCTTGGTACAGATGGAGGGCAGTCTGGTAGGCCTGGCTGGCTGCATCCCAACCGTGCAACCCTTCCCACGCGTAGCCTATATGGATCGAAGCAATCGCTGTGTAACGACGGCTGTTGTGCGCTTGCGCATGTTGTTGGCAGCGAGTTGCATAGGACAGTGCCTTCTCGTCATCGCCAACCTGATGGTAGTAGAGCGCCGCAGCCAGCCAGGCATCCTGCATCGCATCGGGCAGGGCAAAGTGCTCGTGGTGCGTAAGCGCCCGCTGCACCAGTTCGCTGGCCCGTGCATAGTCACCCAGATAGGTGTAAAGACGACCCAGATCACTTTGCGCATAAATTTCCGCGGACGGCTCACCAATTTGGTGCGCGATGGTCAGCGAGCGAGAGATCTGTTCGAGCGCCAGCGAGTATTCACCCTGGCCGCGCATGACATCGGCCAATTCATAGAGGGTGATAGCTTCGCCGCGCCGGTAGCTAAGCTCGGCTGCGATTTGCAACACCTGTTCGTAATCCTGGCGCGCCGCCACATAGTTCTGTTTGTAGCGCGCCAGATTGGCAAGATTCAAGCGGGCGTGCATGATGCCACGCTCCTTGCCCAGTGACTGGCAAAGCGCCAACACCCGGCTGAGATGGGTTCTGGCCTGCGCGTACTCATCGGCGCTCCTTGCAATGGCGCCCAGGTAAAGATAGGCGGCCACCTGCGCATCGTACAAACACTCAGATGGGTCGCCCTGCCACGAAACCTGCTGAGCGCGTTGTAACACCTGCTCGGCACAGCGTTTGGCCTCACCTGTCTGCCCCTGATAGTAATAGGCATGGGCAAGCGCCGTCAGGCCAATCAGCTCCCCCTCGGGGCTACCATAGACCACGCCAAGGGCAACTGCCCGCTCGCCGATGGTCTGCGCCCTGCTGTACTTGCCGTGATTGGCGAGTAAATAAGCCTCAAATCCCAACAGCATACTCAACAGCGTTTGCCAGTGGTGTAAGGCTGCTTCGCCGTCACGAGCCGTTTCTGAGGTTGTTGGTTCACTTCTCACCTGGCTGGCAACCACTGCCTCCAGTACATGGCAGGCGGCTTGAACGCCCTCGACCGCCTGGCGAAAGAGAGCAACGCCCTCCGCATAGCGGCCCGTGATCAGATAGAACTGCCAAAGGCTATACGCACTCGCAGCGAGCTGTACACCGCTGGTGGTCACGTCCCTTCCCACGACGGTGTGGGTGGCTGCCCACACCCATGCTTGCCGGGCATTGTCCAACTCCTGTTGAATCTCCTCGACCGCCTGGCGTGGCGCGTGACGCCCCAGGGGCCGCGCTCGTGTTGCCACAAAGCCTAGATAGAACGCACTATGGCGTTCGGCCACCAGCGTCTCCTGTTGCGTCGCCTGCAATTGATCGGACGCAAAGTGGCGTAGCAATTCATGCAATTGATAGACGCCGGCGGCGGGTTGTTGGACCAACGAATAATCGACCAATGTCATCAGATCGGCAATCGTTGCCCCGGTCACGGCCTGCGCTGCCTCGCGACTGAAACGCCCCACAAAGATCGAGCATTGCGCCAACACCTGTCGTTCACGGTCGGAAAGGACTTGCCAGGAGGATTCCAGCACCGCGCCAAACTGGCGATGACGGCGATCCAGGTCCCGCCGCGCCGAGACCAGGATCGCCAGGTTCTGGCGGATCGCGGCCACCAGCTCAGGGGGCGTGAAATGAGCAGTCAGCGCCGCGGCCAGTTCGATGGCCAGGGGCATGCCACCCAGCGCATGACAGAGCTCAACTACCGCAGCCAGGTTGTTTAGGGTGAGGGTGAAACCGGACACCGTGCGCTGGGCATGATAGGCAAAGAGGCGGACACTGTCATACTGCGCCCGATCGGGCGCTGTTGGTAGGCCTGTTGCCGCGCCGGGAACGGGCAAACCCTCCAGGCGGAGTACCGTTTCCGCCAGCAGTTGCAGTGGCAGGCGTGAGGTTACTAACAGGGTTACACCCGGTGCAGCTTGCAACAAAGTGAGCAGGAATTGGGTGGCAGCCGTCGCCGCGTGCTCGGCCAACAACAGATGTTCAAAATTATCGAATACCAACAGCAATTGGCGCTGCGCCAGGTAATGCAGGAGCGCACGCGGCAAGTCTGCGCTATTGGGGATGGTCATGCCCAAGGCGGTAAGAGTTGCCCCGGCCAGGCCACCGGGTAGGTCAGCCGTCGTGGCCGCCACTCCGACCAACGGGACAAACCAGACGCCGTCGACGAAAGGCGCAGGAGTCTCTACCACCAATTGTTCCATCAAGGCCAGGGCCAATCGTGTCTTGCCCATGCCCCCCATCCCCGCGATCGTCACCAGGCGTTGCGCCGGGTCGCCGACCCAGTAGCGCAGTTGCTGGAGCTGTTCGGTGCGACCGACCAGCGGCGGGAGGGAGGCGGGCAGGTTGTGGGGAGGGGGTGATAAATGGTGAATGGTGAATGGTGAATGATCAATTTTTAACGGTTGGGTGGCGCCACCTCGCTGCTTCTGTTCATCAAAGGTCAACGGCGATGGTTGACCACTGCGCCCACTGTCTTTATCGATTTTTCCCCGACGAATTTGTTCAGCCAACGCGATGGTCTCGGCGTCCGGTTCGACGCCGACTTCGTTGCGCAGGAGGCGACGGCACGATTCGTATTGGGCCAGCGCCTGGCTGGTGTAGCCGCTGCGGGCGAGCAGGCGCATGACCTGCCGGTGGGTCTCCTCGCGGTAGGGGTCGAGCGCCAGTTTGCGCTGGGCGCAGGCGAGCGCCCGTTCCAGGTCGCCCTGGGCTTCATAGGCGGCGGCCAGGTAGTGGAGCGCCAGCAGCCCCAGGTGATGGAGCGTTTCACGGCGCAGCAGCAGCCATTCCTCAAAGTCCGGTGCATCGGCCAGGCCAAAACCGGCCAGCAACTCGCCCCGATAGAGTTCGACGGCCTCTTGCAGCCGGGCCAGACACGAGCTGCACCGGTGTAGATCATCGTGGGTGTGCGCTTCGCATTCGGCCAGGAGTTGCTGAAACCGTAAGACATCCACCTGGGCAGCGGAGCCATGAAAGGTGACAGCCGCACGATTGATCGTAAAGAGGGTGTTGGCAAGGCCGGGGGCAGCGGCGTCGAGGGTCTGGCGCAGGCGGTGCAAGGTCAAGCGCAAATTGGCGAGCGCAGTTTCGTGGTCGTTTTCGGGCCAGAAGAGGGCCGCCAGTCGCTCGCGGCGCTGGGGGCGCGCTCCTTCTAGCGCCAGGTAGGCCAGCAGCGCCCGCACTTTGTCGGTGCGGAAACCGCTGATCACACCGGTAGTAGTGGTAACGGCAAAGGTGTCTAGGAAGGTCAGTGCTATGGGACCCATAAAGTGGGCGAGTAGATCGAGGTAATAAGCCTGATAAGTTGTATTATACCACGCCGCCCGCGGTCGTCAGAAATTCGTAAACCTTACGATGGAAATGACAAAACGCGCAAATGAAATAAACTTGGGTCATTTGGAAACGATCCAGGCCGCTCTTGGCAACGATTTGGCAACCCCCGCCTGCTATCCTCCTGCCAATCCTTGCCAGCGCACCAGCCAGGTGGCACAACCGATCCCTATGACATCTCCGTCGTCATCTTTACAGCTTTCAGGCTCCTATCGCGCCTACCTGGTGCGCATGTGGCAGGAGCATCCGCAGTCGCCCTGGCGCGCTTCCGTCCACAATGCGCAGACGGGCGAGAAGCGGGTGTTTTCCGATCTCGAACAGTTGGTTGCCTTTCTTTATGCCCAGACCCAGGCGGACACACCGGCTGCGCCTGGGTCACCTAATTCTTCACCTTAGCGCCACTCGCCGCCATTCAACCCCCTACGGAGGAGACGATCATGAAACGATCAATTCGTATCCTACCTGATAACCGGGTCTTACGTTGGCATTCCAGTCTTGATTATCGCTATTGGATACTGCTTCCGTTGCTGGCATTGGTTACGCTGGCGTTGATCCTGGCGCCGTGGCCGACCCGCGCTAACGAGGCCGCCGGTGCCGTCGGCCAGATCTGGCAGCGCGTCTACCAGGTCGGCGCCTATGAATTTCGCGCCAGTGTGACGCAGGAGATCGTGCCGGTCGCCACCGTCGCCAACGTCGGGTGGAGCAGCGAACGGCAGGAAATCTACATCGAAGGCGCCACCGACCTGCGCAAACAGACGCTCGACATGACCCTCTGGTCACAGGGAGGCAGCATCCTAGACCGGGCCAGCGGGCTCGAACTCAAGCTGGCAGATGACCGCTTACTGGCGCGCAAAGGTGGCGGCGACTGGGAGGAGATCAACAACTTCACCGACGCCCTCATGCCCCAGGGCGATTTCATGGTCTTTCTGGCCGGCGCCACCGATGTCCAACGCGCCGACGCCGGTCTGCCAGGTGGGGAAAGCGGGGAAGGCGAACAGACAACCCGCTACACCTATCGCATCGACGGCCCCACCTTTGCGGCTCACATGCGCGAACGCATTGGCGCGCAAATGATGCGCCGCGGCGAACTGGCGCTCCACGACAAATTCGACCTGCCCAAAACGTTCACCGAGATGACGGGCACGGGCGAACTGTGGGTGCGTCGGGGGCCCTCTGGGCGCGGCTTGCCGTTGCGCCAGGTGATCCAGCTCCGCTTTCCTGAGCAGGATGGACACTGGGTTTCCGCCAAACTGGATGTGACCTTCCGCTTTGCCGAACAGACCTCCACCGTCGCGGCCACACTGGCGACCACGCTCAACCAGGCCTTGGGCGACCCAAGCCACTCGCTCTGGCGCAGGGTGTTCTTTGCTCTCTTTCTGGGCATGGGGGGTGGGCTGGCCCTCTTTTTGATCGTGCGGCGGCGTGCGGCCTGGGTCTACAAGATGCTGGCCGCCCTCTGCGTTGCCTCGGTGGTCGGCGCGCCATTGTTGCAGAGCGTGCAGGCCAAAAGTGCCCACGACCGCTTTGCCGCCCGCCGCGCCCACCAACAGGGGTTGCTGGCTCAGGCGCAGGCCACCCAGGATGCGCTCCAAACCGAGACCGGCGCGAGCGATACCCCCACTGGCGCGGCGGCGTTGGATTTGATCCGCAACGACACCGGTGTAGACAGCGACGGTGATGGCGTAAGCGATGCGCAAGAGGCGCTGCTCGGCGCCAATCCCCTGGGAGCCGAGGAGGATGAACTCTGGCGCAAGCTGGTCAACGACCTGCAAGTTGACCCCAACCTGGATAGCGATGGCGATGGACTGACCGATCGGGAAGAGATCTTGCTGGGCACGCTTCCCGATGTCGCCGACAGCGACGGCGATGGCATCAGCGATATAGAGGAAATTCAGGGCTTCACGCTGGGGGATAAGCAGTGGTATGGCAACCCACTTGAGGCGGATTCGAACAACGATGGCATCAGCGATACCCAGGAATGGAACAACCCGGATCTGCTCCACCCCACCTGGGATACTGACAATGACGGCGTTCCCGACATCAGCGACCGCGACAACGATGGCGACAAGGTGCCCGATGCCTACGACATTTCCCCGTTTACAGCCTACTCGACGACCTATTCAGCCAACGCACCCTTGCACTTGTCGCTCAAGGGCTTGACGCCGGGCAAAACCGTCTTTGTCGATTACCAACTGCGCCCGACCAACCCCAACCATCTTTGGTACGCCCTCAGTGTGCTCGATTGGCCTAACGACAATGAAGGCGCGCTCAAGGACATTGACAAGAGCACCCAGGATGTGACCTTGACGCCCATGCTCGAGGTCATGCTCACCAAGCCACCCTATCACCTACCGCTCACAACACCCCTCGTCTCCGTTCAGATTCGGGGCGTGCAAGAGCCTGGCAAAGGGCTAACGCCAGCGGTCTCCCTGCCGGCGGTCTCCGGTTCGCTGACGTTGGCCCAGGTGGGCGCCAACCTGGAAATTCGCGGCGCCTTATCGCGCGCCGCCTTCCTCTCGATCCACCGGGGAACGTGTGTCGCCGCTGGTGGCATCGTCGGCTCGACCGTCACCGCTGCGCGCACGGGCGATGGGTCGCTTGTGCCGATCACGATTGGCGGGCAACGGCTGGCGGAATTGGCGCGCGGCGGTTACAGCATCTGGATCACCGAACAGGCGGACAATGGCCTGCTCCTCGGCTGCGGTGAGATTCCCAGCATTCCCTTTGTCGGCGACCAGATGGTGGATCGTCGCGCGCTCGAACCCTATCAGGTGAGCGTGCGCGATGTGAGTGCGGATGGCCTGGTCAAAGCGCTGTACGTGCCGCTGCAACTGGTGGTGGACAAGGAGGGCGGCGAGCGGGTTGCCTTTGGCGGGCAAATTCCCTTTCTGGTGCAGAGTGCGGGCGAAGCGCTGAACCAGCAGGTGCGCCTGGTTTGGTCGGTGCAGATGAAGAATGATGAAGTCTGTGTCTCGAGCCGCTTGAAGCCGACCGCAGAAGGCCCCGCTTATGAATGCGCCGAAGAACAGAACAACGTGCCCCAGGTCGTCTACTCCTATAATGATGAGTGGCAACTGACCGGGTTGGACTTGCGCGAAGACCACCAGGTCGAGCTGGCGCAGATTTATGAAGACCCGACCGTGGATGATCAACTCAACTCGGATACGGCACTCTCGGCGCTGGCCAGCGATCTCTCGGCCAGCTTTTTGGCAGCGCGTACCAATGCGGCGAATGTGCGCGACATCACCATCCCCGAAATTGCCCGCCGCTTTGAGCGCACCACCAACGGCGCCGTGAGCGAGGAAGCGCGTTGGGGCATCCCCAACACCATGCGCGTGGTGACCAGCACCTATCCCACCCTGGACCGCATGATGGTGGGCAGCATCGACGGCGCCAAGGCGATCCTCAACGACCAATTTACCAGCCGTTGGTCCCCCAGCCAGCCGATCACGCCCACCATCCTCAACGCCTACGAATGGCGCTATCGCGTCTTCAATCTGGATGGGGTGGGCAAAGATAGCAACAGCGCCTACGACACGGCCACCCGCCAGCTCACGGTGGACTGGACCGCATCCCCCGTGATCAGTAAAGGCTACCTCAAATGGCTTCCCTATGCGTATAAGAATGGCGCCTGGAACGACCTCGCCATTACGGAATACTGGGACGAACTGGCGCGCCGGCTGCAACCGGAATTTGCCGACGAAGCCGATCCACAGGTGGCGCGGGGCAAGATCGCTGCCGTTCAATATTACTATCTGACGCTCTTCAGTGGCGTTGGGTCTACCATGCAAATCGGTAACCAGATTGTCCGCGGGCTGGACGCCACGCGCGATTCAGAACTATTATTTGGAAAAACGGTCGCCGGGGGTGTGGCATCGTTTGGCAAATTCGTGCTTGGAAAATACTATACGGGCCTCGTTGTCGGTAAGTATGTCTGGGGGAACACAAAATTTGCCCTGTTTAAGGGTCTGTTTGGGCTGGTTGAAGGGATTTTTGATCTGACCGATGCATCGGGCACTTACTTTGCCCGCCAGTTCGTCTTGAAAGGGGCCTTGATCGCAGGCTTAAAAGGCGGCGCCATTCTTGCCGGCATTGGCGCAGCGCTTGCCCTTGTGGTAGGTTCAGTACTCGTTCTGGTCGATAAACTTGTCTTCGGTGGGTCTGGGACAAGCTTTATCAAACCTGCCATCTCGGTTGTTTTGGCGGTGGTGGCTCTTTTGGGCGTGAAGAGTGCGATCTCCGACATTAGCACTGTTTTGCGTCTTACCTCTGCCTTTAAGGCGGGAAGTCTGAAGGGGCTAAAGCTCAACGTCTTTATGAACGCCACGGCGGGTGTCAAAGGCGCCAAGATCACAGGCGCCATTGGCTTGATTATCGAAATGGGCGTGTTGTGGGGCTATGTCCTCTACAGCATCTTCTTTGGTGATGTCGCCGCCGGCAATGTCGATCTCGGCTTGCTGCTCGCCTTTGCCTTTGCCGCCACCCTTGTCGCCATCCTCTACGCCGCCATTGGGCTGATCCCGGTGATTGGGCAGATCATCGTGGCGCTTTTGGGGCTGATCGATGCCCTCTTTTCCGCTGCCTGTGCGATTGAAGACGCCGTGGTCGAGAAGAACCCAGGATTGGCCAAATCACCACGCAAAGTCCCGCGCACCGAAGGGGGGCAATGCTTTGGCATCAGCACCTGGATCACCGAGAATCTGGTGCCGGTTTTTTATCAAAAGGACACCATCTTCGACTTCAGTTCGGCACTTGTGCCACAGGGGCGCCGCTTCCCGCAGTTGAGCAAGTTTAACCTGGCCTTTGCCGATACCGCCGCAGGGCCGGTGGTCGGCAACCAGATGCGCTACCAGGCGCAATTGGGCGGCGCGTTGGCGCCAAGCGTGCCCAAAAATGTGGCGCCCAAAGCCTATGAGTCGGAGAACATTCTCACCACGCGCTATTTTGCCGAATTGAGTGCTGCCCCGCGCGCCGACATCACCAAGACCGTGCAGACGACGCAGGCGTTCTACTTGCCCATCATTGAATATCGTCTGGTCGATCCGCCCATGAAGTTCACGCAAGCCTCCTTGTTTTCCGGCTACCTCATCTATTATCTTGATCGCTACATCGTCACGCTGGATAATCGGCTGTTGGAATCGGCGCCAATTTCGTTGACCCATGCCGGGGTCAACGTGCCCTTTGACGTCTATTTCAACCTGGCGCTCAAGTTGCCCGTCTACTCCTGCACGTTCTCTTTCTGTAAAGTGGGCCAAGAGTTCTCGGAAAGTGGCAATTCGACGCGCCTGAGCGGGCTGGCGCTGGATATCTTCCCGGCAAACCTGGATGACTTCTACGCACGCAAGTGGGGCAGTTGGTCGGAAGGGGGCAAGACCCTCGGGGTTGCCTTCCCCACCGTCACCGATTTTGATGGCGATGGCCTCCTCAGCAAACAAGCCGGTGGGCTCGACCCCGATGACCTCCAATGGGACAGCGACGGCGACGGATTGAGCGATGGCTTTGAACTGGCGCCCAAGGATGCAGAGACGGGTCGCCCGCTCAAGTACACCTTTAGCCCCAACGCCAAAGATGCGGACGGCGATGGCCTGTGCGACCAGCAGGAGCTTTTGCAGGGCACCGACCCCAACAAGGCTGACACCGACGGCGATGGGTTGCGCGATGGCGAAGAAGTCTACCATCTCGACTGCAACACCAATACCTGGACAGGCGGCTGGAGCTTTACCTACAACGTCACCAAGACGCTCACGACACGCATCAATTCAAACCCGTTGAGTATTGATAGCGACGGCGATGGCATGAGTGATCGGGTGGAGAAGGAGTTGCACCAGGCCGACCCGGCCGCCTATCCCTTCCATCCGGGGGTCTTCAATGTCAGCCCGCTCGCCTTCTATGCCATCAGCAGTGATCTCGACAACTACGTCGCCACCGGTGCCAGTCTGGTCTACACCGCCACGCTGCGCAATAACTTCACCACCGGCGACCGGCGGGCGCAAGGGTCGATCGTGCGCACCAGCCCCGGCAGTCTGGGCAACCTCAATCAGACGGGGAACTACACGATCTTCCCGGCGCAGGAGGCCACCTTTGTCGATTCATTCACGACCAGCGGCGGCTCGCAGGCGACCGCCATTACCAACAAGATCGCCGCAGAATTCCTGACATTGGAACAACAGGCGACCGGTGCGCCCACCTACCAGGTTGAGGTCCCCTTCCCCATCACCATCGACGCCGACAAGCCAACCTCCAGCCTGACCACGGGTAACTATGTCCGGGCCGGCGGCTTCCGCATCATCGGCGGTACGGCGCAAGACCCCACCTCGCCGATCCAGCAAGTGGAGGTGCGCATCGATGGGCAAAGCGATTGGACTGTGGCCGAAGGAGCAGGCGGCTGGGCCTACAGCTGGGAGGTGCCGGACAGCGATGGCCCGCGCACCATTCAAACCCGCGCCACCGATGTGGTCGGTCACGTGGAGGAGCCGGCCAACAGCGTGCAGGTGATTGTCGATGGGACGCCGCCGCAGCCGACCACGACGCAAACCGGCAATGCGATTGTGCCGGCCAGACGCAACGCCGCAGGACAATGGGTGATTATGCTCAGCGGCACTGTGGCAGATCCCAACAGCGGCGGCGCGCCAGGCAGTGGCGTGGCCAGCGTGGAGGTCAACGTCGAGCCGCGCAGCAGTGGCTGGCGCAGCGCCACCCTCGACGGCTCCGGCCAGTGGCAGATCGAATACCCGCTCTCGAACAGCAAGGGCGATAACACCTTCGCCGTCGGTGCCACCGGGCAGTACGACATCTCCGTGCGCGCCGCCGATAAGGTCAACAATCAAAGCGCCGCCGATGCCTATCTGACCTACCCGCTGCGTGTCGATACCACACCCCCAGTCGCCACGCTCGACTCGCTCGGGCGTGTCACCACCGATGCCGCGGCGGTCACCGTTGAGCAGACGCTCGTTATCACCCGCAACCTGGTGCTGACTGGCACGGCCAGCGACCCCGGCCTCTTTGCCGCCGGCGTGCAAGGGGTGGAGATCGCCTTTACCCCGGCGGAACTGCTCGACACGCTCGATGCGCCCAGTTTGCTGCTCTTCCTCAACGAACCGGCGGGTGTCACCAGCTATGCCAACGCCGCACCCGGCGGGGCGAACGCCGGATGCAACGGCGACCGCTGCCCGCGCAACGATGAGACGGGCATCTACGGCGGCGCCGTGCAATTCGACGGCAGCAACGATGTGATCACTGCCACCCTTAATATTCCCGAAGCCAATCTCGCCGTCAGCCTCTGGTTCAACACCACCAACCCCAATGGCGGTCTCTTTGCCGCCACCGCTGGTGCGTTGGGCAGCGCCGGCGCCGACCGGGCGCTCTATCTGGTTAACGGCAATCTGTGCGCCTTCGTCCAGGGCGTGCAGAGCGACGAAATCTGCACAGCTGGGGTATCGTACAACGACGGCCAGTGGCATCAGGCCGTCCTCGTGCTGGACGACGCCGCGCCCTTCCGCCTCTATGTCGATGGCAAACTGGGCGCGGCGGCCGGTCTGGTCACCAGTTCGACCTTTGCGGCGCAGAACGGCATCAGCGTGGGCTTTGCCCGCGACCGCAACGGGGCCAACCGTTTCCTCAACGGGCGCATCGACGAGCTCGAGGTCTACAACGCTCCGCTCTCGGCGGCTGCCGTGGCCGCGCTCTACCGCCGCTGGCAGCCAGTGACGTTGGCCACCTCCGGCCCCGGCATCAGCACCACCACCTGGAGCTATCAGATCCCCGACGGGCTGGAAGGTCTCTACCAGATCGACCTGCGCGCGGAAGATGTCAACGGCAATCGCAACGACGAACTGCGCGGTCTCTGGAAGCAATGGCGCGGGCTGATCGACACCACCGCCCCGCGCGTCACGTTGAACGCCTTTTACAGTGGGGCCGACGCCACGGCGCAGACCACCTACCAGGTCACAGTCGAGGATTACACGCTCAGCGAGACTGGCTACAGCGGCCCCTGCTCGCTGCAACCGGCCGACTATCACTATGACGAGTCGCCCTTCTGGGTGCAGGTGAGCAATGGCCTCAAACGGCTCAACCGCTTCACCAGCAGTTGCACGGTCAACGGCTTCCCCGTGCGCGGGGAAGAGGTGCGTTACGCCAGCGTCGCCGCCTGTGACAGCGCCGGCCGCTGCACCCAGGCCAGAGAAAACCGCGATGTGCTCTACTGGTCCACGACGCAAAACGCCACCGGCGTCTCTGCCATCCGCCGCGCCAACCTCAACGGCGGCTACCAGCGCGAGGAACTGCTCGACGGGCTGCCGCGCATCACCGGGCTGGCGGTCGATAACGACCGCGGCCACCTCTACTGGCTCGAACGGGACACTGCCACCACCGGGCGCGTGCGCCGTTCCGACCTGGACGGGCAGAATGTGACTACCATCCCGCTCAACCCGCCGCCGGCGCTGAGCCAGGTCACCTTCCCGGCCACCTTTGACCTGGTGGTCAACCCACAGGGCGGCAAGCTCTACTGGAGCGAAGAAGGGCAGATCAAGTGGGCCAACCTGGACGGCTCGGGCGTGGCGACGCTCTTTACCCTGCCCGCCGGCCCCAACCCGCGGCCCGACCGCATCGGCAGCATGGTAGTGGACAGCGCCAATGGCCGCATCTACTTTGGCGCCATCGACCTGGTGACCAACAGCGGCGATGCGCTGGCCGCCACCTCCGACTCGCAGATTTGGGTAATGAACGCCGATGGCAGCAACCCCGCCATGCTGGTCGATTTCGGTGCGTTGAAAAATGTGGCGGTCATCGGCCTGGCGCTCTCGCAAGACAAGAGCCGCCTCTACTGGACGCAGCGGCAACGGCTCTCCGACCGCGCTTCTAGCGGTGACGGCTTCTTCTCGGTGGCGACCGGCGGCGGCGCGCCTGCCCCGGCGACAACCAATCCGGCTCGCGTCACCTTTATCAGCATCCTGGAAGTTAGCCCGAACCTGCGCGCCACGCCGGCCAGCCACCCCAACTATGCCTACTGGTCGGTGGGCAGCCTGATCGAGCAGGTGGATCTGGCGTCGGGCGCGGCCGGTTACTTTGCCCATGAACCTCAGTTGAATCTGATCGGCGCTTCGGCCACGGCGCGCATTGCCGGGCTGACCAACAATCACAGCGACCTCGAACTGATCCAGCGACCGAGCACGGAGATCGTCGCCAGTGGCGGCCTGGCCACCTACCGGCTGACGGTGCGCAACAATGGCCCGCTGGCGGCTGGCGGCGTCGCCGTGGTCAGCACCCTGCCCCCCAATACGACCTTTGTCGCCGGTGGCAGCTCACCACAATGCGCCCCCAACCCTGCCGGTAAGGTGACGTGCGATCTGGGCCAACTGCCCGATGGCGCAGCGCGCAACCTGGTGATCCAGCTACAGGTGACCGCCTCGTCCGGCGCACTCCTGACCCACAATCTCACCGTCAGCAGCAACCAGCTCGACCCCAAGCCTGAGAACAACAGCCTCAGCTTTGCGCAGACGCTGGTCGCCCCACCGCCGCCCCCGCCCCCCGCCAGCGGGCGCTATCTCTACTGGGGCTACAATGGGACGCTCAACCGCACCCGCACCGATGGCAGCGGCAGCGAACTGGTGGTCGGCTACCCGGCGCTGGCCGACGAGATCGTGCAGGGCGTCGTCGTCGATGGCGTCAACGGCCACGTCTACTTTGCCACGCGACCCAATGCGCTAACCGGTGCGGGCCACATCCGCCGCATCAACCTCGACGGCACGGGTTTGACCACGATCTACACGGACGCCAGCGCACCCTGGCCTACCGCGCTGGCGCTGGACGCCGCCAACAACCGGCTCTATTTCACCCACGGTGGCGCCTTCGACGGCGACGCCATCAAACGGGTCAACCTCAACGGCAGCGGCGAGACGGTGGTGGTCAGCAACCTCTCCGGCCCGACCGGGCTGGCGATCAACCCGCTGCGCAATGAACTGTACTGGTCGGATGGCTCCGGCCGGCTGATGCGCGCCGGGCTCGACGGCAGCAACCCGCAGGTGATCGCCGGGGAGATCTATGCCTACGACATCACCGTCGATCTCTATGCCGACCTGATCTACTATCGCACGCGCAGCCCGCTGGCGATCTACCGCATCTTGCGCAGCGGCGAGGAACAGGAGTTGGTGGTCAAAGATGGCACGGGGGCGCATGGCCCGGCGCTGGATGTGTCGATCAACAAGCTCTATTGGATCGACGGCGCCGTCTTTGCCAACCTGCGCCAGGCTAACCTGGATGGCAGCAGCGCCGTCACCCTCGGCTCCGCCGGCGCCCGCCCGACCTCGCAACTGGCGCTGGCCTTCACCGACGCCCCCCTCGTGCCCACCCCGACGGCGACGGCTACCAATACACCCATCCCGGCGGCGACGGCGACACCCCTGCCCACGCCCACCGCCGGTGGGCCGCCGGCTGCGGATAATCTCTACTGGTCCAATGAGGATGGCCAGATCGTGCGGGCGCCGGTGGCTGGCTGTCTGGACGGCAGTTGCATCCAGCCGGTGGTCACGCCCAGCCCGGGCACGAGCGCGGGCGACATCGCCATCGACTCGTTGCGCGGCAAGCTCTACTGGATCAACCCGGTGGACAAGAGCATCCAACGTTCCAATCTGGATGGCTCCAGCCCACAGACGCTGATCAGCGGGCTGGGGGACCCGCGCGGCATCACGCTGGACGAGAGCGGGGCGCGGCTCTACTGGACCGACTTCAGCGCCGGTGTGATCCGGAGTGCTGGGCTGGATGGCAGTGCGCAGCTTACCGTCACCACCGGTCTCGCCAACCCGCTCTGGATCGACTTTGCCCCTGGCCAGGGTGTGCTCTACTTTGTCGAGAGCAACCAGATCTTCGACAACCATGATGACCGTCGTATTCGCCGCATCAACCCCGATGGCAGCGGCCTGGTGAACATTCTGGTCGGTTATCCCTACGGGCCGACGCCGAACATCCAATACCAGGTCACTGGTCTGACCGTCAACGAAGCCATCGGGCGGCTCTACTGGATGGACCAGGATGCTGGGGATGGCGGTTTCTACCGGCTCAACTGGATTACGCTCGCTGGGGACGACCCGAACAACCTGGTCTTTAGCACCGTGCCCAGCCTGCGCGGCCTGACCCATGACCGCAATGCCTTTTCGCTCTACTGGGCGGCCGCTTTTGAGGGCCAATACTCGTTTGGCCCCCCCTTCGCCATCCAGCGCGCATTTGCCGAAGGTGAACTCTCCGGCCAGCCGGTGATCACCACCACCGCCGGGCTGGGCAACCAGAGCACCGCACCCTTTGACCTGGCGCTGCACTATCCGTCCGTCGCCCCGTCCACCTGCCCGGCGGACAGCAGCGAACCCAACGACGACGCCGCCAACGCCACGACCGTCCAGGTGGGGACGCCGCTGTCCAACCGCAATTTCCATACCGGTAGCGATGTGGATTGGTTTGTCATGAACCTGAGCGGTGGTCTGCGCTACCGGATCAGCGCCCAGGCCGCCGGCAGCGACGCTGACACCCTGCTCGACCTCTACGCCGCCAACGGCACCACCCTGCTGGGGAGCAACGACGACCTCGCCGCCGGCCAGACCGACAGCCAGATCGTGTTGGATGCGCCGCTCTCCGGCAACTACTATGCGCGGGTGCGCAACCGGGTGCGCGCAGCGGCGCTGCCCTGCAACAACCGCTACACCTTCACCGTGCAAGAATTCCAGGCTGATCTGCCCAATGACGATCCGGGTAATCGCCTGCTCAATCCATTGCCGGCGAATTACATGCCGCCGCTGCTCGACAGTGCGATCCTCACGCCGACCAACGGCGCGCTGCTTGGCAGCCTGGCGGCAACGACCGTCCATGGTGCGGCGATGGCCGTCGATGGCATCGTCGCACTGGCCGCCACCGTGAACGGCGCGGGCTTCTACAACGTCGCACCGGGTGGCGGCATCACCGAGACCACCTGGTCGCAAGCGTGGACGCCGCCCGGCGAGGGTAGCTATCGCTTCGAGTCGGTGGTCAGCGACAGCAGCAACCGCGTCCAGACGCGCACGCAGCCGATCACCGTCTTCGTCGACCTGGGGCCACCCACGGTGACGCTGGCCCGCACGGTCTACACGCAGACCCATCTTGTCGGGTCGAACCAGGTCAACTTCAGCGGCAGCGCCACCGATTCCAATGGCGTGGCCCTGGTGGACGTGAGTGTGGCCGGCGCGCCGTGGCAGGGCGCAACGGTGACCGGCACGACCTGGAGCTATCCGTGGTTGATCGGCGGCAACCTCGACGGCGGTACCTTTGCCGTCGCCGTGCGCGCCACCGACAAAGCCGGGCGCATCGCCACCATCAACGCCAATGTAACCATCGACGTGGATGGGCCACAGTTGCCGCCGGTCGAGACAGCGGGGCCAGGAGTGGTAGCCGCGGCGCAGGCCGTTCAACAGGCCAACTCGTCGTTGTCACTGACCTGGCAGGCGGCCACCGATGGCAGCGGCGTGGCTGGCTACTATGCCGGCTTCACCACCAGCCCGACGCCCGACCTCGCTGCCCTGACCTTCTACAATGGGGCCGGAACCCACACGCAAAGCATCGCTGATGCGCAAATCGTCTATGGCCATGTGGTTGTGGTTGATGGTCTCGGCAACCAGAGCGCGCACACGGTGGGCCCCTTCCACATCGATGGCCCCGCCACGCCTGATCTGATCAGCGATCTGGCCGATGATGGCTGGCTCAGCACCAGCGGCTCCCACCTGAGCACGGACTGGGATGTGACGCGCGGCATCTATGCCAACGCCTCTTATGGTGCGCCACAAAAATTCTTCGCGAGCTGGGATAATCAGGCATTGCGTCTGGCCTGGAGTGGCGCCAACTGGGATGGCGATGGTGACCTCTTTGTCTATCTCGATACTGGGGTGGGTGGGGCGACCACCCTCTACAACCCCTATTCTGCGCCTGCTTCCATCGCGCTGCCGGCGGGTATGAGTGCGCGGTACGTGGTTTGGGTGCAGAACGCCACGACGGCGCAGTTGCTGCAAAACGGTGGGGGTGACTGGACGCTTGTCACCGCCTTGGGCGTCAACAACTTCCGGCATAGCGCATCGTTGACCGATCTCTATCTGCCCTTCAGCCTGTTGGGCATCAGCAATGCTTCGTCCCTGGGCATCGTAGCGGTGGCCAGCGAAGAGGGGGTCATGCGTCTGTGGGCGGCGTCGCCGGATAAAAATCCGCTCAACAGCGCCCGGGCCATCAATCCAGCAGCAGTGGGGCGCGACCTGAGCAACTACTCTCTCACCCTCTATCACCGCTGGGCTAACCTGGCGCTGGGGCAGATCCCGAACGACGGACGGACGCCCGACAGCGATCTCGTTCTCACTATCGAGAGCGACGCAGCGGGTGTCGCCGCAGGCTATCTGGACAGCGACCTGTTGGACTTGCTCCAACCCAATCAAGCGCTAGATGCCAACGGCGATGGAATCGCTGATGTGGAGTTGCCTGGCAATCAGAGTGCAATCCCACTGGGCAACGGGCAGAGTATCAAGTACACAATTCGCTATGCCAATCGGGGCAACACGGCGGCGAAAAATGTCATGCTGGCGCTGACCGGGCTGGGTGGACTCTCGGTCAACCCGACGGTCAACGTGGGCGACATTGCAGCAGGCGCTTTCGGAACCGTTGACTTTACCGCCGCAGTCAACGGAGCAGCCAACGGGGTCGAGCTGCAGGCCAAAGTGAGCGATGAGGCGCATGGGATCTACGACTGGTTCTGGTTCGTCTATCGCGTAGATACCCAAGCGCCTACTGATGTGGCGATTGTTGCACCAAGCCCCTCTGTGCGCTCCGGCAGTCAGATCGTCTTGGGCGAAGCGAACGATGCTTCGCCGCTGGCCAAGGTGGTTATAAATGTAAATGGCGCTCTGACCAGTTGTGACATTGCGGCTGGCAGCGGCAACCTGTGGTCGTGTCCAGTCAACTTTGGCGATCTCACGGGTGTCACCAGCCTCAACCTACAGGCGCAGGCAACCGATATCCACGGCAACAGCAGTGGCTTTGTGGGCATCCCTGTGGCGGTTGATAACACCCCACCGACTGTGGCGCTGGATAGCCTTACTGATGCAGCACTGGCAGATGGCTTTATCAATGCAGCCGAGTCACGTTTTGCCGGTGTGGTGAGCGACGACCAGCAAGCCGCTTCGCTCGAGTTCTGTGAAGTGCCGGAGAACGGGTTGGACGGTTGTGAAATTATCGCCACCAATCCGCAAGCGAGCGCCACTGGCAACTGGTCAAAGTTTATTCCTGTGGATGATGCGGACGGCATTACGCAGACCCTGCGTCTCACCGGTATCGACAGTGCCGGCAATCGCTCGGTGCCCATGACGCGCACCTTCCGTTTGGATGATGTTGCGCCCGTGGTGACAGCCACACTCAGCGCATCGGGTATCAGCGGTACGGTGAGCGATGGCGGTGGTATAGGTGCCGTACGGCTGCGGGTAGAAGCCGAGGGCGGCGCACCCTACTGGGTCAACGCCCAACGGAATGGCGACCAGTGGGCGCTTGCCTTTATCAACACGCAGAGTGGCCAGTACCGCCTCTTTGTCGAGGCCGTTGACCTGGCGGGCAATGTGAGCGCGGCCGGTCCCTTTAGCCTGTTGCTCTCTGATGTCGGTCTGGTCTACCTGCCGGTGATCATCCGCGAACGGACGCTGGCAAGCGAACCGGTGGGAGATCACTGGATTCACATGCCGCTCGTCAGCAGGTAATCAGGGCTAAGGAATAGAACACAGATTGCGCAGATTTCAAGGATCGAGCGCCACGAATCCGTGACAATTCTGCAAATCTGTGTTCTATTTCCCTCTCTGGGTCGCTAGCGATGAGAATCGACCCCCAGATTTCACAGATTTTGGTTGCAGAATGGGTTGGGAACCCTATGGGTGGCGCCATGCGCGGGGTCGTCCCCCTGGCAGCAATCGGGCGCCGACGGCAGGCGACGACAGCGCCACGACCGCACAAGGCGTTCCTGGGACCATCACGTGTGGGCCAACGACGCCGACTCGATGGTGACCCGCTCAACTCAGCGCACGCGCGATCGCTTGTTCGGTGGTCAGATGCCCGCCTTTCGCCCATTCCAGTTCTAATGCCACATCCCCGAGCCGGGCGCGTAGTCTGTCAAAGCAGCTATGCCATGTACCGGGCATGCGTTCCCGCGCATCCGCCCCCTGATCGCTGCCACGCAACTGCTCCTTCGAAAAGAGCAAATGGCGCATGGCGCGTTGCCTAGGTTCCTTGCGTCCTGCCCCTTGCCCCCTGCCCCATTTTCATCCATCGTGGTGCTCCCCAGAGCATGAGGTCTCCTGCGCAAACTGGCGGATGATCTCGTGCATGTTGTAGCGCCGGCGCGGGCAGCACGTGAACAAGAAGCGCGTCCAGCCACTGTGGCAACGGGCGAACCAGGCTGTCCGTGGTAAAATGGTGATGAGGGCGGACGCTACCATTTGGGATGGCCCGGATTCTTGGAGGCATGACAATGCCATGGATGATATAGCAGTGTCGAAGCACTTCAACACCTCTCCTAACAATCTGCCTCTTCAGGTGAACCGGTTTATTGGCCGCGAACGCGAGATGAGCGCGGTCAGAGGGTTGCTCATGACCACCCGGCTGCTCACCCTCTCCGGCGCTGGAGGCAGCGGCAAAACGCGCCTTGCCCTTCAGGTCGCCACCGACTTGCTGGAGGAGTTCGAGCATGGGGTCTGGTGGGTGGAGCTGGCAGCGCTCTCCGATCCTCTGCTCGTGCCGCAGGCTGTAGCCTCAGCGATGGGTATCCCTGAACGCGCCGATTGTACGTTGACGGAGGCTCTTTCTGATGCGCCCCGTCCCAAACAGCTGCTCCTCGTGTTAGACAACTGCGAGCACCTGCTAGCGGCGTGCGCGCAGTTGATCGAAACGATCCTGCGTACCTGTTCCCAGCTGCGCGTGCTGGTCACCAGTCGCGCAGCGTTGACGATCACCGGTGAAACGATCTGGCTGGTTCTTCCCCTGCGTGTGCCTGATACCTATCAGCCGCCGCCCATCGAAGGGCTGCTGACCTATGAGGCCGTTGAGCTGTTTGTTGAGCGAGCGAGGTCTGTCCTCCCTTCCTTTACGCTCACAGCGGAGAATGCACCAGCAGTGGTGCAGGTCTGTCGCCGGCTCGACGGCATGCCACTGGCGATTGAGCTGGCCGCGGCCCGGATACGCGCCCTCTCTGTGGAGCAGATCGTCGCGCGACTCGAT
>QEUW01000095.1 GCA_003577005.1 Chloroflexota bacterium
TTGCCCTACCCGCCCCAAATTTCGGACGCACCCAAGATGTGGAGCATTTAGTTACATTCGTGTAGAAGGATTCTCATACTGTATACGATAAAACCATTGTAGATGTAAAGCAATCGTAAGCTCTAACAGGATTCAACAAAGTGAGGAGGTCGTTGTGTTCAGAAAATTGAGCGTTTTGTTCCTGGCTGTGCTCCTTGTATTTACCAGCGCCTTGCCCGTCTTTGCCGCCGATGAGATCCCAGAACCGTTTTGCGGCGACTTGGATGAAGAGGACTGCGAGCTGCTGCACGCATCCACATCGGCGATGTTTGACCTGGGATCGTATACGACTTCGGTCAGGTACAGCATCTACCAGCATGGTCTGCCAGAACTGCCGTTAGAGTCGGAGGCGGCGGTTGAGGTCTTAGGCCAGTACGCCTTCGACGAGGCGGCGCGTGACGCAATCCGCACGTTGGCGGTGATCAGCCGGCAAGAGCCGTTGGCGGCCGTCGAGGCAATTGGCGAATCTCCCGAATTGCTCATCGACCTCTACAGCGGCATGACGGCCGACCTGGCCTTCACCCTCGACCTCTCGGAGAGTTGGATCCGCACACTGGAAGACGAGGCCGATCTCGAATGGCCCGAACTCACCACGGTAAATGTGCGTCTGGTGGACGGTGTGCTCTACTTCGACATCCGCGAGCTAAAGCCGCTGATCCCCGAACTGGAGGAGGTGAACGACTGGCTGGCGATCGAACTAGTGCGGGCATTGGAACAACTGGCGGAGCAAGGTGTCTTTGCCGCCGTCGCCGCCGATGTCGCGGCTAGCAGCCAGGGACGCTCGGTCTGGGGGCTGGACCCGGCCATGCTCAACCTGATCACCACCATGCGCTCGGCCTTTGGTCGCCCCCAGGTGCTCTGGCCCTACATGGAGATCAGCCGGCGGCGCGATGTGGAGCTCAGCGGGCAAGCCGGCGCCGTCTTTCGCACCGAACTGGATGTGCTTGGCTTTATCCTGAGCCGGGAGTTCCGCGATGTGCTCACGCAGGTGCTCCAGGTGGCGGCTGCGACCGACGAGGCCGAAGTGGATCAGGGGGAGATCGAACAGATCGCAAGTCTCTTCTGGTTCCTCGCCCCGTCGCTCTTCCGCGACCTGGAGGTTTCCGGCACCAGCACCATCGGGCTGGATGATCTGTACCAGCACCAGGGAAGGACCGTCTTCGACTGGGACCTGACCATGTTGATTCAAATGGTCAGCGAGTTTAGCGGCGAAGACTTTGGGCCGCTGGCGGATGAGATCTTTATCCTCTTCACCACCGAGTTTGAAAATTCCGCCTTCAATGAAGAGGTAACGGTCACAGCGCCCGACGACGCCCAGGTGCTGCCGCTGGACGCGATGGAGATGGAGATGGAGGGGTTGCGCGAGTTCAACTAGTACATGACGGCGAAAGTGAGCCTATAGTTACGACGATAGACGATGGACGAGGGCGCATCGTCTATCGTCAGCAAACCCTTGGCCTATTTACGCCGCACTGTACTATACTCAAATCAGAATGAGAACCGGAGTTCTACTTTACACTCGCATTCCGGGAAAGGGCCACAATGCTTCTCCGCAGAGTAGGCTCGCTGGCCCTTTCCCGGAATGCGAAAGGTTATCGCTGTCAAAAATCTGCGCAAATCTGCGTCAATCCGTGTACAAATTGCTCTGCCACCTTGTCTCCCTGTCCCCTTGTTATCCTCCCTGTTCCCGGCGCCACTGGGCGTATTCAGCCAGCGTCTGCTCATCGGGTGGATAGACACCCACGATGCTGGCGCCGCTGGCCACCTTCTGCTGGATAAACTCCTCCAGCCGTTCCTGTTCGTAGGCGTCGTGGGCCACCTCTTCGGCCACCTGCGCCGGGATGGCGACCACGCCTTCGCCGTCACCCACCATGACGTCGCCGGGCATGACCAGCACGCCCGCACACCCAATGGGCACGTTGATCTCAGCCGGGTGGTGGATCAAAAACGAGGTGGCGGCATGAGCGCTCTTGACGTAGGAGGGGAACTCCAACTCCCGGTAACCGGGCGTATCGCGCAAAGCGCCGTCGGTCACCAGCCCGGCTGCCCCGCGCGCCTTGAGCCGCGTGGCGAGGATGTTGCCCAGCGTCGCGGCGCGCACATCCCCGCGGGCGTCGATGACCAGCACATCGCCAGGGTTGACACTTTCCACGGCGATGCGCTGGATATTCTTGGTGTTGTCGTAGAGTTCGTCGGTCAGGTCCTCGCGGGCGGGGACATAGCGCAGGGTAAAGGCATAGCCTACCAGACGCAGATCGGGCCGCAGCGGCGTCAGACCTTGCAGAAAGGTGTTGCGGAAGCCGCGCTTTTGGAGCTGCGATGTTAAGGTTGCGGTCGAGACGGTGCGCAGCTTGGCCATTGCTTCTGAACTCAACGAGTTTGAACAGTCGGTCATCTTTTGATCCCAAACAAGATAGAAGTCAATAGTGATAACACGCTTGTAAAAAGTCGATACGGGCCTCATTCACCAGGTAGACGATACGATGTTCCTGGGTTAAGCGTCGTGACCACAAATTAGGGGCCAAGTATTTCAATAGCTCTGGCTTGCCAATGCCGCTAAACGGATCACGCAGGATCGCTTCGATCAAGTCAAAAGCTCGCAACGCCGTCTTACGATTTGTCTCAACCCAGTATCGCAAATCTTCCCTAAACTCAGGGTGAAATACGGCATCACGGTCGTTTGGCGGCTTGCTCACGTTGCGCTCTTTCGAGACCGACCTCGCGCCGTAAATCAGCAAGGGTTTGCGGCGCGACGACCCGCTGTTGCGCGCGCGCCATTGCTGCCAGTAGTCGTTTCGCATTGGCTGATGAGCGCAGCAAGTGAGCCGTCTCCAAAAGACCCTCCAGCTCTGACGCGGCAATGAGCGCGACGTCTTCTGCGCCGCGCCGGTGGATGATCACGATTTCTCGATTTTGCGTCACCGTATCGCAAAGTGTAGCCAGATTTGCGCGTGCTTGCGTATAGGTTTTTTCCAAAATCATACTCCACCCTCCATTCTGCTGTACAGTAATACTGTACAGCAGATAGGGGCTCATGTCAAGACGCTCACCATCGCGTCGGCTGAAACTTCCAACCGGGCTGCACCTTCTGCATTTCGATTTCATCGTTGCGCTCGGTGAGGCCACACGCTTTGTATTGTTCGTGGAGCTTTGCCAGTGCCGCTCGATCCAGTTCGATGCCCAGCCCCGGCTCGTTGCTGACAGTGAGAGCACCCTCCTCAAACTTGAAGCGCCCGCCGACAAGCACTTCCTCTGACTGCCAGGGGTAATGCGTGTCGCAGGCATAGGTGAGGTTGGGTGTGGCCGCAGCCAGGTGCGCCATCGCCGCCAGCGAGATCCCTACATGGCTGTTGGAGTGCATGGACAGCCCGCGGCCAAAGACCTGGCAGATACGCGCCAGTTCAATCGAAGCGCGCAACCCACCCCAGAAGTGATGGTCGCTCAGGATGATGTCCTCGGAACCGTGGCGCACGCTGCCGGGGATATGGTCGAACGAGGTCGTACACATGTTAGTGGCGAGCGGGATCTTCAACGCCTGTCGCACCCGCGCCATATTTTCTTGTCCGCGGGTGGGGTCTTCGTAATATTCGAGCACCCCTTCGAGCTTACGCCCGGCCGCAATCGACGTCTCCACCGACCAGATGGCGTTGGGGTCGAGCCGCAGCGGGGTACCGGGGCCAAAAGCCGCGCGGAGCGCATGGATGGCAGCCACTTCTTCATCAGGCGGGAAGACGCCCCCTTTGAGCTTGATCGATTTGAAGCCAAACTCCTTGCACATGGCCTGTGCCTGGGCAACGACGCCCTCGGGGTCGAGCGCCGCCTGCTGGCGCGCCGCTGCCCACCCTGTGGCGCTGGGGTCGGTGCCAAAACCCAGTTCCCCCCCGGCGCCCTCATGTTTGTAGAAGAGATAGGCCGAAAAGTCCACCCGCTCGCGCGCGCGACCGCCCAACAGATCGCAGACGGGCCGGTCAGTCGCCTTGCCCATGATGTCGAACAGGGCGACTTCGATGGCGCTGTTGATATGCACGATGCGCCGCATGTCCCACGGCCGATCCCCGCGAGCCGCAGCGCCTTCTTGGCCAAAATGGTCGAAGAGACCTCGCTGAATCGCGTTCAACTGGAAAGGGTCTTTGCCGATGATGACCGTGCGGGCCGCCTCCAATGCCGCGGTCGTGGCGGCGCTCCCCGGCACCTCGCCGAGACCAGAGAGACCGTTGTCGGTGATGATCTCGACGATGGTGCGCAGGGCATACGGTGCATGGAGACCGGCTGCATTGAGCAGAGGGGGATCAATGACGGCGATGGGGGTCACGTGCATGTCGGTGATCTTCACGCGCTCTTCTCCTCTTTTCTTTGGCTTTTCTACGGCCTATTTTTCTAGAATTGACGTATCGTGCAACCTGGATAAAATGGGAACCAAAGAAAAACCGCAACTGCCGCGGTAATCTCCGGTTGATCGCTCAAGGTGCAACGCCAGCAGTGGTACACCGAGGAGTGTAGCCAATTGCTTGCCGTAAGTCAACTGGCGCAATTTTGAATCGCAAAGGATAGAGCAGCAATTTTGGAATCTACTTTGGCCGAACACACCTTCGATTTCCTACCCGTTGCCTCCTATAACTTGGGGGCGACCCACCCCCTTGCGAAAGGACCGCCCTGTGAGCATGTCACAAGCTGCCATTATCGATCGCCTGCGCCTCAACCTCAAAGCCGCCGACCTCGCCGCCGACCTCGCCGTGGACGAGCAGATGGTCGAGGAGATCGTTGACAAGGGCTTTCTCCAGGTACCCACGCTCTTTGCCGCACTCCTACAGAACCAGCCTGTCGACCTCGTGCCGGATTATCTGGCGGAATGGGGTGCAACGGGTGGCACGACCAACCCGCCGGTGGGGAACGACGGCGTTGCGCATCTGACAAACACGATTGCCGCGGTCTATACGGAGATCCAGCGAGGCGCCATTTCGCCGGTGGAGCTGACGGAACAGGCCCTGACCCGGCTGGCTGAGCGTGACCCGGTGTTGAACATGTTCCAGCTTGTGCTCGCCGAGCGCGCCCGCGCTGCCGCTCACCGTGCCGAAGAGGAGATTCGCCAAGGACACTATCGCGGGCCCCTTCACGGCATCCCAGTGGCGATCAAGGACCTGCTCCACCTGGCCGGCACACCTACAACCGCCGGTTCTATCATCCGCGCTGGTGAGGTTGTGCCGGAGAATGCAGCTGTGGTCGACAAGTTGGAAGAGGCCGGCGCCATCATCATCGGCAAGACACGCATGTCAGAGTTTGCCTATGCGCCCGCGTCGATCAACCCGCACTATGGCCCCACGCGCAATCCCCACGCGCTGGATCGCGACACCGGCGGGTCGAGCAGCGGGTCGGGTGCGGCGGTGGCGGATGGCGTCGTCTTTGCTGCATTGGGCAGTGATACTGGCGGCTCCATCCGCATTCCCGCCGCACACTGTGGATTAGCCGGTCTCAAGGCGACTTTTGGGTGCATCAGCCTACACGGCGCCATCAACCTGGCCTGGTCGCTGGATCATGTGGGGCCGCTGACGCGCTCCGTAGCCGATGCTGCGCTGGTCTTCGATGCGCTGGCCGGGCCCGATCCGCATGACCCACGCACGCGCACCGCACCGCCCGTTCCCGTCGCCGAGTTGATCAGCCGGGCACCGGATGTGCGCGGGCTGCGCATCGGTGTCCTGCGCAATGACGGCAGCGGCGCGGCGCTGGCGACCGACGACGCGCTGGCCGCCTGGCGCACCGGGTTGCGCGCATTGGAACAGGCCGGCGCCGAACTGGTGGAGATCGATCTGCCCGACTTTCGAGCTATGTGGGTGTTGGGTGCAGCGCTGCTGGCGCAGGAGGCGATAGCCTATCACCTGCCCACCATGCGCACACGCTTGAACGACTATGGCGAGTTTATGCGGATGCGCATCCTGGCCGCCTGTGCTTATGAGCCGGGTGCGCTCGTGCGGGCGCAGCAACTGCGTGGTGTCTTTCGCCAGCGGGCCAACGCCATCTTTGACCAGGTGGATTTGTTAAGCACTCCCTCCATGCCTGCTGCCGCCCCGCCGCTCGATACACCGTCGCCCACCTATATGACGATGCCCTTCAACTTGCTCGGTTGGCCGACGCTGACGGTACCGGTGGGCAAGAATGCAGAAGGGTTGCCACTTGGTCTCCAACTTGCTGGCAAGCCATGGGACGAGGCAACACTCTTTCGGGCCGGGTTGGCGCTGGAGCAGGCGTTGCGGTGACAATTATCGGCTCCAAAATAGGGGTAGTGGTTGGAGCAGCAGCCGGATCGCTGCCAGGAAAAGAGCGCTCTTTTCCTGGCAGCGATCCGCTCACGCACTGAAAAAGGCTTGCACATCCTGGGTCAGGCGTGCCGGTTCTTCGGCCGGCACCCAGTGGCCGGAGTCGGTATAGCGCACGATCTTGTGTGCGCCATACCGATCCGGCAGCCAGTTTGGCAGGTACGGGTCATGCTGCCCCCACACAACCAGGGTTGGCACCTGAGCCGTGGCGGCCCGCAGCCGGGCATCCCACCCACGCCAGGCCCGTTCGGGGACGGCCCGGTACATCCGCAGAATCATCTGTTTCATCTGCGGGGTCATCGCTTGATAGGTGGTGTGAATGTGAGCGGTCGAGAGCTTGCGCGAACCGAGCCGCAAAGAGAGAGCAAAGAACGCCCGGTTCATGGTCGCCATGCTCAATTCGCCCAGCACACGAGTACGCCAGATTCTGGCCCAGAGATGCCAGTGGTATTCGGGCGAGAAGGGCGCATTGGATACCACGAACCGGCGGACGCGGCCAGGGTATTTGGCGACAAACGCCATAGCGCTGATGCCACCAAAATCGTGACTCACCAGATTGAACGGTTTGGTCAGGTCAAGCGTATCGGCCAGGTCACGGACAAAATCAGCCTGCCCATCCAACGAGCAATCCAGGTGGGTGCCAGGCCCAGAACGCCCAAAACCGGGCCAATCTGGAGTAATACAGCGATAGTGCATCTGTAACGGTTCCACTACGCCATTCCAGATGTCAGCGGTATCTGGAACACCGTGCAAGAAGAGGGTGGGTATCCCTTGCCCCCGGTCCTTTAGAAAGACATTTACGTTTTGTACTGTAATATGCATCAGTATCTCCTGGTCAATATGAGAACTCAGTTGCGCTGGGATCGCCTCAGCATGAAAGGAACCACATCGTTCCTCTTACACCATCGAGGCTGATTCCTGCAGTGAACTCGCGTGATACCGTCCGGCAGAGCCAGCCTTGCGGGCGCGACCAGCGCCGCGCTTGATTTCTCGCTCCAGGTCAGCCATGTAGACATATCCGTTTGTCAAGTAGTGATTGCGGGGAGAATCGATAAAGCGCTGGGCGACCAACCGGGCTTCGCGCACGATCGCCTGCTCCATTTGTTTGGGGGAGGGTAGTGCGTATTCGCCACAGAAATAGCGGGCGACCAACCGGGCCTGAATCTCAAAGACTGGGAGAAAGCCCCAAGCGCTGGCCTGCAACGCCCCAATGAAGCAAATGCTCGGCCGGCCCGGCAAGAAGATGCGCCGGTAGAGCCGCACATGATTGTCTGGTGCAGCAAAGATCGATGGATCAAGAAAAGGAAAGGTAAGCTTGTAACCCGTGCAATAGATGATCTCATCGACCGTTTCCTGGCTGCCGTCGCTAAAGATCACCGTGTGCCCTTCCACCCGGGTCACCTCTGGCTTGATGTGGATGCGGCCATCGCCGATGCGGTTGATCAGGTTTTCACTGATGGTGAGCAGTTCGGAGCCAAAGTAGTGGTCGGGCTTGGGCAGGCCAAACTTTTCCGGGTAGCCCAGCAATAGACGATAGAAGAGCGTCGAGATCATGCCGCTCAGGGGCCAGGGCAGGTACTTGTCGAAGAAATAGCTAGCCCCTGGGGAAAACCACTCGTGGATCGGCTTGCCCAGATGGTAATGTGGAACCAACCAGCCGCCCCGCCGCAGGGAGAGGAATGTGTCCTGTGCCGTGTGGCTGACATCGACTGCGATCTGGCTGCCGCTGTTGCCAAAGCCAACCACCAGCACTCGCTTGCCCGTGTACGGCTCGCGATGACGGTAATCGCGCGAGTGGATTTCGCCCCCGGCAAATTGACCGGCATAATCTGGCAATAGCGGCTCATTGTGGTGGCCGTTGGCGACGACCATACCATCATAGCGCAGCGTCTCGCCCGACGTGAGCGTCACCGACCACGTCCCGTCCTCATGCGGAATGATCCGCTCTACGCCAGTGTTCAGGTGGATGTATTGCCTGAAACCGAAGTGATCAACATAACTTTCCAGATATTCCCACACCTGGGTATGGCGGGGAAAATCAGGGAAGTTAGCCGGCATGGGGAAATCACTAAACTCGTACGTGCCGCGCGGGCTGTTCATGTTGAGCGTGGACCAGGCCGAAGTGATGCCCGTCTGTTCCGTATAAGCCCAGATACCCCCAACCCGGTCGCGCGGGTCGTAACAGTCGAACGGAATACCCGCCTGGTGAAGCTGTTTGGCCGCAGCCAGACCGGCCACACCGGCGCCGATCACGCACACTTTCGGGAGTCGTTGTCTGGTTGTCATTTTGTTCTCCTTAGCAAAACTCGATCAAATCCATTTACGTTAACACCATAACCTGGCTGGCATTTCTTGGGTGTGTCTGAAACGTTTCTTAAGTGACAATGGATGAATGAACATGTACAATAGAGGCGCTCTCCGAGGTTGCGGACTGTGTTACTCAAGCTGTTAAGATGATGCCTGAACTTCGCTTGACCCTATTGGGTAAACCCCAGATCCACTCCGGTGGCGAGCCGGTCGACACCCAGCTCTCGGCCAAGGCGGTTGCGCTCCTGGCCTACCTGGCGGTGACGCGCCAATCCCATTCGCGCCAGGCATTGGCGGGTCTCTTTTGGGGCGAGTTGCCCGAATCGACAGCGCGGGCCAATCTGCGGCTCACGCTGAGCCGGTTGCGCAAGACGATAGGAGACGTACTGACGCTCGGCGGCCAGTCGCTTGCCTTTGACTTTACGCAGCCCCACTGGGTGGATCTGCTTGCTTTTGAAACGGCAACCAGCAACCCCACCCAGGTAGACCTGGCCCACTTGCACGCGGCGGTCGATCTCTACCGGCGCCCCTTTCTCGATGATTTTGTCCTCAACGACGCCCCTGAATTCGAGAACTGGGTGCTGATGGAGCGAGAACGGATTCACGAACGGGCGCGACGCATCTTGCTCTATCTGGCTGACCAGGCCGAGCAGATGAATGATCTGACAGCCAGCAGCCAATCCATCCGCCGACTGTTGGCCCTGGAGCCGTGGAACGAAGAAGCCCATCACCGCCTGATCTGGCTGCTTGCTCACAGCGGCCAGCGGAGTGCGGCCCTCCAACAGTACGAACGCTGCCGCCAGATTCTGGCCGAGGAACTGGGCGTGGAACCCAGCAGCGAGACCGTGGCGCTCTACGAAGCGATCCGCCGCGACGAACATGAGAAGGCGCCCACTCACCGACCGGGGCTGCCTGGGCTTTGGCCAGCCCCGGTCGCACAGGCAGCGCAACCGCTGGCCCCGCCATCCAATCTGGACCTGGAGAGCCTGCCCGAACCGGCCCCGGCCCCCTTTGTCGCCCGCGAAGGCGTACTGGCACAGCTCGACGAACATCTGCACGCAATGCTAGCAGGCAACGGGCGCATCCTCTTTGTCACGGGCGAGGCCGGCGAAGGGAAGACGGCGCTGCTCCAGGCGTTGGCCCGCCGCGCCGAAGAGGCCATCAGCAACCTAGTCGTGGCCGGCGGCGCCTGTCACGCCTACACTGGCGTGGGCGATCCCTTTCTCCCTTTTCGCCAGGTGCTGGAGTTGCTGGCCGGCGACATCGAACCACAGCTTTACGCCGGCGACCTGCGCCGCGCACAGGCTCACCGGCTCCGGCAGACCATGCCCGCCACGGCGCAGGCGCTGGTCACCAGTGCATCTGACCTGCTCAACACCTTTGTCTCTGCCCCCAACCTCCTCACACGCCTCCACACCGCTCTACGCCTGACCGAGGCCTCTACTCCCCACTCCCCACCCTGGCTGGCGCAACTCGAACGGCTCGTCGCAGCCTGGCGCGAGACACGCGTCGACCCGACGGTGCAGCAAAGCAGCCTGTTCGAGCAGTACACGCGCGTGTTGCAAGCCCTTGCGCAGCAAGCGCCACTCCTGATCCTGTTGGATGATTTGCAGTGGGCGGACCAGGGTTCGATCAACCTGCTCTTTCACCTGGGGCGACGATTGCGCGGCCAGCGTATCTTGATCGTTGGCGCTTACCGGCCCACCGAAGTTGCGTTGGGGCGTCAGGTTGGGGGCGTCGCGGCACGCCACCCGCTGGAACCGGTGCTCCATGAGTTGCAGCGCGAATACGGGGAGGTCTTTCTAGATTTGAGCCAGCGCCAGGATCGCGCTTTTGTCGATGCGCTACTGGATTCGGAGCCAAACAAGCTGGACGAGTCCTTCCGGGTTACGCTCTTCCGCCAGACCGGCGGCCATGCGCTCTTCACGGTGGAGTTGTTACGCGGGTTGCAGGAGCGGGGCGATCTGGCGCTCGATGAGGACGGGGCCTGGGTCGCCCAACCATCGCTCGATTGGGAGGCCATGCCGGCGCGCATCGACGCCGTCATCGCCGAGCGGACGAGCCGGCTGGACGAGCCGTTGCGCGAACTGCTGCGCGTGGCCAGCGTCGAAGGAGAAACATTCACCGGCGAAGTGGCGGCCCGCGTGCTGGGGATGGATGCGCGCGAAACGGTCCGGCGTCTGAGCAGCATCCTGGCCCGCGAACATCGCCTGGTGCGGGCCACCGGCGTGCAGCAGGGGGAGACTGGCCGCCGCTCACAGTACCGCTTTAGCCACTTTCTGATCCAGCGCCACCTCTACCACACGTTGGATGAAGCCGAGCGAGCCTATCTGCATGAAGGCGTTGGCGCTGCGCTGGAGGCGATCCACAAGGGACGGACGCAGGAAGTAGCGGTGCAACTGGCACACCATTTTCAAGCGGCCGGGCTGCTCGAAAAATCGGTTCGCTATCTAAAACAGGCGGGCGATCAGGCCCAGCGTCTCTCGGCCAATCTGGAAGCCGTCGAACATTACCGCCGGGCGCTGGATATCCTGCTGCGCCTGCCCGATTCAAAGGAACGCCAGCAGCAAGAACTGAGCTTGCAGATCGCCCTCAGCATCCCCCTGCAACTGACGCAGGGTTTCCCCTCAGAAGAAGCGCGCCTCGCCTTTGAGCGCGCCCTGGCATTAGGGCACACGCTTGGCCATCCGCCTGAATTTTTCCCGCTCCTGGGCCGCCTGGCTCATCTGCAAGTCACCCGTGCCGAACTGCGCATGGCCCAGGCCACCGCCGATGAACTGATGCGTCTGGCCTACGACCGCGAAGAGGACGACATCTTGCTTGAGGCTTACACCATGCTCGGCATCTGCGCCTTCTTTCAAGGCAACTTTGTCACTGCCCAGACGAATCTGAGCCAGGCGCTGGCCCTTTACGAGTTTGAGAAACACCACGAATTGACCTATGTCTATGGTGTGGACCCTGGTGTGCATGTAGGTCTCTATCTCATGCACAACCATTTGATCCTGGGAGACCGAGGACGAGCGCTGGCGCAGTTGGCAGAGACGCTTGCATTGGCCGAGCGCACGCAGCATCCTCATACGATTGCCTTTGCGTTAGGCTTTGCCACCATGCTCGACGTTGTTTTGGCAGACGTAGAAACCTGTCTCCAGCGGTCGGTTGCGACGATGGCAATCTGCGAGCAACATGGCTTCCCCATGTTTCATACCCTGGCTAAGGGTCTACACGGCTGGGCACTGGCCCAGACGGGTCAGGTAGAACAAGGGTTGATCGAATTTTATGAATCCAAGAACGCAGCAATGCAGATTCAGGCGCAAGTGGCCATGCCCTTCATGATGACCCGCTTGGCCGAGGCACACTGGCTCAACGACGAGGTAGACACTGCTGCCAACATCATCGACCAGGCCCTTGCGCTTGTGGAGCAGACCGGCGAACGCTTTACCGAGGCCGAAATTCGCTACATCAAAGGTGCGTTGAGGCTGGCGCAGGGTGGGGAATGGGCCGAGGCCGCAACCTATTTTCAACGCGCGCTTGCCATCGCCCGGCAGCAGCAGGCTAAAACACTGGAACTGCGCATCGCCCACCAAGTCTATGAACTGGCGCAACGCCATGCGCCCGCTACGGATCAGCGTGCTGCCCACGCCAACCTCGCCGCTATCGTTGGCTGGTTCGACGAGGGGATGGACGGGCCGGACCTGCAGGCGGCGCGGGCTTCCCTCAAGCAGTCCACAATCTACCATGTGCTGCCGAGTTCGCACGCCGACGTGCGCACCGAGAAAGTTGACTAAGTCCACTAACTAAGCTAGACTCTTATCAGGTGTTCGAGGAACGATTTCCGGAGATAGCATGGCCCAAGTCACGATTCACGAGGCAAAAACGCATCTCTCGCAGTTGATCCAGCGGGCGCTGGCGGGCGAGGAGATTATCATCGCCAGGGGCAAAGAGCCTGTTGTCAAGCTGGTGGCGGTGGCGAAACCCAAAAGGCAACGCCGGTTGGGAATGGCTCCCCATGCCATCATCTATATTGCGGATGACTTTGACGCTCCACTTGACGACTTTGCTGAGTATATGCCATGAGCCTACTGCTTGACACCCATGTCTTCCTATGGGTCGTGATTCGGCAGACTTTGAGCGATCGCGCTACAGATCTGTTTTTCGACCCTGAAAACGAGCTATTCCTGAGCGCAGCAAGTTACTGGGAAATCTGTATCAAACGTAGCATCGGCAAACTTGCCCTAGATGCGGATTGGGTAAATTTGTTTAACGCCGTCATCGTGGCCAATGAGATTTCTTGGCTTCCGATCACCCAGGAGCATTGTCAAAGGATCACAACTTTGCCCATGCTCCACGGCGACCCTTTCGACCGGCTGTTGATCGCCCAGGCGCTCTGCGAAGAGATGACCTTGCTGACCGCCGATGCCAACATCATGCGCTATGATGTCCTCACGCTCTGGTAAATCCAGCCGTACCAAAAAAGGAGGCTTTGAGAAAAGCCTCCCTTCGCAATTTCTAGCGATAAAAGTCGATCCAGCGCAAGGTGAAGGTTGTGTGGCGCTCAAGCAGAAAACGATTTGGAAGTTCGACCTCGATATACCCGTTTTCGAGTGGCAGCGACGGTTTTCCTTCGTCAGAATCTGGCGCGATCCGGGTCTGCATCCAGTCGAGGCCGTCCGGTGTGATGGGCTGCTCTTGTGCCTGGGGATCGTGCGCAGGCGCTAGCGTCTGAAACACCTGTCCATCGCCGACGCTGGCAATCGAGAGAATGGTCGCCGTGTCGCCATAAACGAGGCGCATCTCCTCCAACCCACGCAGGTGAAAGCGGAGGAGAATGCGTTTGGGTGCAGGGCCGGCCACCCGCTGGATGGTCGCCTGTCCGATCCCTCGTGCGCTCTCGATGGTGAAGATCGCCGTCTCGTCCGCAACGGTGAGATGCACTTGATTATCGGGCCGGTCGGTGGTGACGAAATATAGACGGTCCTCCGCTATCAACGGCATGCAGCCAACAACTGCCAGAACGAGAAGGGCAAGGCAGCTCCACCGCAGATACGCAAACCATCGCCTACACCAGGTCGCATTCATATCTTCAACTCCTCCGGCTCAGGGTCTCTTACCAGAGCGAGCGAATCCGGTCTGCCTGTTCCTGCACCCGCTGGGCGCTGGACTGAGCGAGGGATGACGCACGGTAGACGGTGGACGGTGGGCCTTCCCTCTGTTGCGCCCGCAAGGCGTGACGGCGGACGGCGGTGTTGCCGGTGGGGACAAGCGCGCCGTGTTCGCCGCTAAAGTGGTGGATGGACTTCCCCTGAAAGCGCTCGTGGGTAAAGAGTTCGATATTGTGGCGTGTCTGCCGGTATTGGGCCAGGTCGGCCAGGATTTCGCCGATGACGCTGCCAAATTTGAAGCCATGCCCCGAACAGGCCGAAGCGTAGCTGACCTGCGGATATTCCGGGTGCAGGTCGAGCAGAAAGTGGCCGTCGGGCGCATTGGTGAAGAGACAGGCCTTGAGCGTCATCGTCGGCCCGGTGGCCTGCGGGAAATAGCGCGCCACACATTCGCGGAGAATCGCCTCATCGTCGGGCGTCACCTCGCGGCTTAACGCATCGGCGTGGCCGGTCTCGTGCAGGTGATGGTATTTGCCGATCTTGAAGCCGGGCACGGCGTGAACGGGAAAACCATAAAAGCGCCCTTCGTCCACCAGCAGGTTAAAAACGGGAAAGTTATCCAGGCGAAAATATTCCGGCCGCCCCGGTTGGAACCAGGCCAGCGCCTGGCGTTCGGGCACGACCAGCCCGCGCAGAAAGCGTAACAGGTCGTCATTCCACGCACCGGCGGTGACGACCAGGGAATCGGCCTCATAGATGGCCCGCTCGGTGCGGACGCGCACGCCTTCGCCGTGGAGCAGCGGCGCCCAGTCGATCACCGCCTCGCGCCCGTGGATCTCGGCGCCGTGTTTCATGGCCTCAAAGCAATAGGCGATGATGCATTTTTCCGGCGCCAGAAAGCCCCCGTCGGGCTGGTAGAGCGCCATGATCTCGTGGGGCAACTGGTAGCCGGGGAAGCGTCGCGCCAGCTCCAACCCGGTCAGCGCCTCGTGTTCCAGCTCATATTCCATGGCTGAGCGCAGCGCGCCCTTGAAGACCCAACTGTCCGCCGGGCCGATGTCAAGCGAGCCGGTGACATAGAGCAGCTTTTCGCCGGCGCGTTCTTCGATCTCGCGCCAGAGTTCGTACGAGCGTTTGAGCAGCATCACATACGACGGGTGCTCGTAGTAGGGCATACGGATGATGCGTGTATAACCGTGCGACGACCCCATGTCGTGGGGAATGTCGAAGCGCTCCAGCCCCAGCACCCGTTGCCCGCGCCGGGCGAGGTAGTAGGCCGTGGCGCTGCCCATCGCGCCCATGCCGATGACGATGGTGTTGTAGCGCTTCTCGTAGACACGGTTGCTGCGTGTCCAGGCGGAATGGAACGTCCTGTTATCGGCTTGAATCGTCATAGGTCGGGCCATCACTTTTTTCCTGTCGCCCGTTGCGGGGTGTCGCCGGCTTTTGCTCTCATGCGGGCGCCCGATGGGTCGAAAAAGGGCGTCTGGGCCACCGTGGCCACAATAGGACGACCGGCCATTTCAACAATCACCCGGGCGCCGGGCCAGGCATGGCTGGTGCGCACGTAACCCAGCGCCAGCGTCTTGCCCACCGAGTAGCCGATCATGCTGGAGGTGATCCGTCCAATTTGCTCACCGGGCGTAGCAGCTTCGGCCTGCTCACCCGCCTCGCCCCCGCTCTTGCGGCGGCGGCGGAAGGTGGCCACATCGCCGATGCTGTAGATAGGGTCGCCCGCACTGGCCGGGGTGGGGCTATCCAGGAGCAGACCCACCCACCGTTCCTGGATGCCGCTCTCCTGCACCCGCAACAGCGCCTCGCGGCCGATGAACACGCGCTTCTCAAAGCGGATCCAGCGGTCGAGGCCGACGTGGAAGGGCGTGACTTCCTCGCTAATGTCCGGCCCGTAGAGCGGGAAGGCCTTTTCGATGCGCAGGCTCTGCATGGCCAGCGCACCGTAGGGTTGTAAGCCAAACACCTTCCCTTCCCGTAACAGAAACTCCCACACTGCCCCGGCATCCTCGGCGGGGATATACAATTCGTAGCCCAGTTCGCCGGTGTAACCACTGCGCGAGAGAATCAGGTCGGTGTCGTTGATTGTCGCGGGTGTGAACCGGAAGAAGGGCATGGTGTTGAGATCGGCATTTTCGACAACGGTGCGTAAGAACTCGCGCGAGCGCGGCCCCTGTATCACTGCCAGCGCCACCGCCGCCGAGATTTCGGTTACATAGGCGCTCGCACCCACGGCGTGTTCGGCGATCCAGCGCACGGCCTGTTTGCGCGGGGCCGAACTGGTGACGATCATAAAATGTTCGTCGTTGAACTTGTAGACTGTCAGGTCATCAACGATACCGCCCTCCTCGTTGCACATGGTCGTGTAGCGCATCTGGCCCGGCTCCATATTCTGGATCTCATTGACCACGAGGCGGTTGATCAGCCGCTCGGCGCCGGGGCCTTTGATGTCCACCTCACCCATGGATGAAATGTCTTGCATCCCCACATTGGTGCGCGTATTGAGATGTTCCTCGCGGGCCGACGTATAGGCGTCGGGAAACATATAATCGCCGCCGCCCTTGACCAGCAAGCCGGCGTGACGCAGGTGGTAATCATAGAAGGGGGAACGGCGTTCGGGCATAGAATGGGCTCCGTAATGCGTGATGCGTAATGCGTAAGTTGTGAACAATGACTCACTCATCACGCATCACACGGACAATGAATCTACTATTTGCCAGTTGTCTTGCGTCGCAGCTCTTCGAGTTCGGCACGCAGGCGGGCCACCTCAGCCTCGGCGCTGTCAGCACGCTGGGCTTCGGTCTGGGCGCGTTGGGCTTCAACTTCGGCGCGTTGGGCCTCGGCTTCGGCACGCCCAAGTGCTTCGGCTATCTCCTCGACCGCCTCATCCAATGTAGGCAACGCTTGCCCGGTGTTTGGATCGAACAGCCGCAGCATGTGGTACTCCGGGCGCAGCAAGAGCTGAAGTTCTTCACTGTAAACCGTACCGTCGTGCTCATGCGGAACCGGTGTGTAGAAGTCTTCCAGCAGGCGAAAGCCCTGGAGCTGTGGGTTGAGATAGTCGCCTTCGGGGTCAAAGAGAAAGTATTCCTGCACCCCCAGCATCTCATAGAGCGCCCGCTTGTCGCCCAAGTCTTCGCGGCGGGTGCTGCGCGAGGTGATTTCAAAGACAACACAGGGCGCAACCCCCTCTTCCCACAGCTTGTAGATGCGGCGGTCATGACCGGACACCCCTTTAACCACATAGACATCCGGTGAGACAAAGACACGCGGGTTGCCCTCTTCGTAGTAGAAGAGATTGTTGGCCGCCACATAGACATCTTCCACTCGCCGGAAAAAGTGACGGAGCGCCTGGCGCAGATAGAGAATGACTGTAATATGGAAGTCTGTCTCACCCAAGGGTTTGCCATCGCTTTCTGGATAGTATACTTCCAGGGCGGAAGTATCAGGGGTGATTTGTTCGACCGGATCGAAAACAGAGGCATTCTGCATTGCAATGGTCTCCCATATTTGTCTTCAGAGCAAGCGTGCCAGAACCTCATCGGGAACCTGACTGCGTAGCTGCGGATACCGTTCGAGGATGCGGGCGATGTCGGTCAGTAAGGCAAACAGTTGCTCGATCAGGTTCGACTTGTCCATCGTGACGTTTTCCAATAGGTGAGAGCCTGCACTGCCGGTCTCCTTCTTATCAATCGAAGCCAAGCTGGCGTTTGCGCCGTTGCATGAAATCGAGCAGCTCCGCTTCGACCGTCGGGTCCAGAGCGGGGGGTTGGTAGTCGGCCAGCACTTTCTTCCACTTGCGGTTGGCCCGCTGCGCCGTATCGAGCGAACCGTCGAGCTCCCACTGTTCCGCCGAATTGTAGTCGAAGAGCTCGGCCCGGTAAAAGGCGGTGCGAAAGTGGCGCATAGTGTGCTGTGTGCCCAAGAAGTGACCTCCCGGCGCCACCTCTTGCATAGCGTCAAAAGCAAACGCTTCGTCAGAGAGGTCGATCCCCTTCGCCCAAACATGATACATCCCCAGCATCTCACAGTCGAGGACAAACTTCTCATACCCGGCGGTGAGACCATTTTCCAGCCAGCCGGCGGCGTGAAGGACAAAGTTGACCTGGCTGAGCACCGTCGGCAACATCACCTGGATCGACTCGTAGCCGGCCTGGGCATCGGTAATTTTGGAACTAGAGAAGGCGCCGCCGCTGCGGAAGGGAAGCCCATAGAAATCGGCCATCTGGCGACCGACGACGAGCGCAAGCTGGCTCTCTGGTGAGCCAAAGACCGGGGCGCCGCTTTGCAAATCGATGTTGGTCATAAACGAGCCGTAGATCACCGGCGTCCCCGGGTTGATCATCTGCACCAGCGCAATACCGGCCAATGCTTCGGCGTTCTGGAGCGCCAGCGTGCCGGCCAGGCTGACGGGCGACATCGCACCGGCCATGAGAAATGGGGTGATAAGCAACGCCTGGCGCGCCCTGGCATAGACTTTGATGGCGCCCAACATGCGGTCGTCGTAGCGTCGCGGGCTGCTCACGTTGATGAGCGAGAGCAGCGCCGGCTGTTCGCGGATGCGCTCTTTGCCAAAGACGATTTCAGCCATTGTCACGCTGTCTTCGGCATTCTCTTTGGCCGTCACCGAACCCATAAAGGCCTTATCGCTGTACTTGATATGGGCGAAGAGCATATCGAGATGGCGCGTGGGCACCGGTTCGTCGGTCGGCTCCACCACCGTACCCCCGGAGTGGTGAAGATAGGGGGTGGCATAGGTGAGCTTGACAAAATTCTGAAAATCTTCCAGCTTTGCCTCGCGGCGCCCCCGATCCAGGTCGATGACAAAGGGTGGGCCATAGACTGGCGCAAAGACGGCTCGGTTGCCCCCGATCACGACGTTGTTGGCCGGATTGCGCGCCAGTTGCGTAAACTCGCCGGGCGCAAGGCCCACATAGCGCATGAGCACCTCTTCGCTAAAGTAGGCCGTATCGCCGACAACCTTGACGCCGTGCTCTGCCAGGATGGCGCGCACCTCTTCGTCATAAAAGTCGATGCCCAATTCGCCGAGGATCTTCATCGACTGGTCGTGGATGCGTTGCAGCGCCCCTCGTTCGACAAGCTGGTAGCGGGGCGTCTGGTAGGTAATCGGTTGCATGAGTGGCGCCGCAGCGGCGTCGCGTTGGCGTTCACGGCGTTCGCGGCGACGGTCGGTGTCGCGCCGGGTCTGGACGGCGGTCATGGGTACACTCCTTCAAACAGTCTTGCTAAACTCATCCTGAAAATGGCGGACGTGGGTCCGCATCAGCTCAGCAGCACAGTCACTGTCGCCGTTGCGGATCGCGATGTCGGCAACATAGATATTCAACAGGTGTCACACCTGGCATCCTGTGTCGTTGCGCTTGAACAGGTGAGAGGGAAGTAGGCTGTAACATTGAACTGATATTTCACAAGACAGCGCGATCATAAGCGCAGCGGGCAGGAAAAGTCAAATCGTTTATGAGAAAGCCCGCTCTGTTTCTGCCCAGCAACCGCCGTTTTTGACATCCGGCAGTGAAACCGCCAAAATGGGGACAAATAACACCAATCGCGCAAAGATACAGAGCGAGCAGCAGACAAACGTTTCGCCCTTGTATCTCTGCGTTTCATTTTCGTCGAAAAGAGTCTCTTATGGCTAAGCCACCGTCCATGCAAGAAGTAATCCGCCGGCTGAATGACTACTGGAGCGCTCGCGGCTGCACTATCTGGCAACCCTACAGCGAAAAGGTCGGCGCCGGCACCATGAACCCGGCCACAGTCCTGCGCGTTCTCGGCCCTGAGCCGTGGAATGTCGCCTATGTCGAGCCCTCCTACCGGGCCGACGATGGCCGCTACGCCGAAAACCCGAACCGCATGCAGATGCACAACCAGTACCAGGTCATCCTCAAACCCGACCCTGGCAACCCCCAGGAGCTCTATCTGGGCAGCCTGGAGGCTATCGGGCTCGACCGGACGCGCCACGACATCCGCTTTGTCGAAGACAACTGGGAGTCGCCTGCCCTGGGCGCCTGGGGGCTGGGCTGGGAGGTCTGGCTCGATGGCCAGGAGATCACCCAGTTCACTTACTTCCAGCAGGCCGGCAGCCTGCCGCTCGACCCGGTGAGTGTCGAGATCACCTATGGTCTCGACCGCATCACCATGTATCTGCAAAACAAAACTCAGGTGTGGGACATCGATGTGGACGGTGTTCACACCTTTGCTGAAGTCTACAAAGACGCCGAAGTCGAGAATTGTGTCTACAACTATGAAATTGCCGATGTCGAACGGCTCAAACTCCTTTTTGATCTCTACCACGCCGAGGCCGACGCCTGCATCAAACGTGGGTTGATCAACCCGGCCTACGACTATATCCTGCGCCAGAGCCAGACCTTCAACCTGCTCGACGCCCGCGGCGCTATCGGCGTCACCGAGCGCGCCAAATTCTTTGGCGCCATGCGCACCCAATCCCGCGCCGTGGC